>CAZLPC010000228.1:0-5597 GCA_964561305.1 uncultured Anaerolineae bacterium | reverse complement strand
TCATTTACGGCTTCGGAGTCGTCACGATTTCGCACGGTTGCGCCAAGAAGGTGTGGTTGTGCAAAACCAGCTGTTTAAGCTTAGTTTTGTGCCTTCTTCTTTGGCACATCACCGCTATGGGTTCATCATTGGTGGGCGGCTGGGCAAGGCTGTCCAACGCAATAGATTGCGCCGACAATTGCGTGAAATTATGCGGCTGCTTGATCCGCAGATACCCCTGCGTCCTATTGAGCAGCCCAATCAGCCTCCTTGTGGTTATGACATGGTACTGATTGCCAAGCCAGCCGCTATGCGGGCTGCGTTTGATGTGCTTAAAGCAAATGTAGAGCAGTTGCTTCAAGGGGCAACGTTGCTCTCAAACAGGTAGCGAGTATTGGATAAAGGCAGTGCCTTAGTTATGAAATATCTCGCCTTATATATCATTGGTTTATATCAACGTTTTATTTCGCCGTATGTGCCGTCAGGGTGTCGTTATGACCCAACCTGTTCGCACTACACTTATAAAGCGATTGAAACGCATGGTTTTTTTAAGGGTGCTTGGCTAGGAATGCGGCGTATTTCGCGCTGTCATGGGCTAAGTCCGGGTGGCTACGATCCTGTACCACCTAAACGTACTGCGAAGTTGAGGAGCACACGCTAAACCTTATGTCAATCCGTTTGACAACCCCACGTTGGTGGGCAATTGCACTTTTAGCTGTTGTCATTACTGCTTGTGGCGGCAACAGCGAGTCTTGGCCGGGCATTAGCGCCGATGAAAATAACGAGACTGTGTTTGTCTCTTATAAGCGCACTGTGATTAGCCTAAATGCCGATAATAGCCGCAACTGGCGCTATAATGGCGAAGATGACACTAATTTTTATGCCCCACCAACACTCATTGACGATACTATTTATGTCGGTGATTATAAGGGACGCATTCATGCCATTAATGCCGAAACAGGCCGCCGCGAATGGATGTATGAGCCAGAGCGTGCAGAGTTTCTCTTTTTTCAGCTAGGACGCAATGACCGCGTCATCGGCCAAACAACTATTGGCGATGATAAGTTGTTTTCTGGTGATGAATATGGCGTATTTGCGCTCGATTTATCCGAAGAAAACCCCAATGTGTTGTGGGAGTTTAGCACCGGGCATGGGGTGTGGGCTCGTCCGCTTTATATTAGTCAAACATCAGTCGAAAACGAACTGTGTGCCAATATAGATACCAGTTGGGAAATTGATTGGAATATTGCCCCTACCTTGTTTGCGGCCTCTTTAGATAAGCAACTATATGCCATTGACCCAGAAAACGGGGAGCAACGGTGGTCGCTTGAGCTGGGTGGCGCGGTGGCGGGCAATATCACACTAGATTGCTTGCGCCAACGCATTTATGTGGGCACAATGAACCAGCAAGTCTTGGCCATTGATATTAAGACGGGTACAATCCTCGACCGTTTCGACACTGAAGGCTGGGTGTGGGGTAATCCGCTTATTTATACAACGGGCAACGCGCAAAATCCATTTTTGCTTTATTTTGCTGATTTGGCCGGATATGTCTATCAAGTTCCCCTAACCATGGATGGTTTTGGACAAGATTTGGCCCAGCGCCGCCGTCTTTCTGATGAACCACTGCGGGCCACTCCGCTGATTGTCGAAACAACAGATGGTACACCTGTATTGGTCATAGGATCAGAAGATCAACGAGTTTATGCGATAAACCTGCGGCCATTGCCCAACGGCATTCCCGATTTGCGCGAAGAACTGCGTTGGTCACGCGAAATTGAAGGACGCGCCCTCGCTAATTTGATCTGGATGGATCATCAGCGCGACAACGGCCAAACTGAACGCCTGATTATTACCGGTACAGACAAAGATGATCAAATGGTGGTCGCTTTGCGCCTAAGCGATGGTGGCCGTATCGAGTGGGCTTATAAATATGAAAACTAAGTTGGGGTCGGGAGCAAACGTCGAATGAGCATTATTATTGATTCGTTCAGTACCCTAATGATTCTCTTGTATGGTGCATTGGGCGAAAGCGTTATATTGGCAATTGTGGCTTTTACGGTATTGGTGCGGCTGGTCTTAATGCCCCTAACACTGCGAAGCCAACGCTCTATGAAGCGTATGCAAGAACTGTCGCCAAAACTGCGCGAGCTACAAAACAAATATAAAGATGATCGCCAACGGCTAGCTCAGGAACAAATGAATCTCTACCGCGAGCAAGGCATTAATCCCTTTGCGGGGTGTTTGCCGGTAATCATTCAATTGCCGATTATCTTCAGCATGTGGCAGGTGATTATTGCGACACTGGCCTCTACCCCTCAAAAAATGCTAGAGCTACAAAATCGGCTAATGGTAGATGGGCTAGATCATCTTGTTCCGATGGAAAACACCTTTCTGTGGCTCAACTTGTCATTGCCCGATCCCTACTTTATTTTGCCCATTCTAGTGGTTGTCACCAGCTATCTACAACAAAAATTGGTGATGCCAGTTCTACCCAAAAACACCAAACCGCGGCGCGCCGGCGAGCCACCCGACCCCAATGAACAAGCCCAGCAAATTACACGCCAACTGACTACCTTTATGCCGCTTATGGTTGGTTTCTTTGCATTAACGTATGCGTCGGGCTTGTCAATTTACTTTATTGTGTCTAACATCTTTGGCATTGTTCAATATGTGGCGATGGGCAAGGCCGACTGGCGACGCTTGATTGGGCGCGAAACACCCAAACCAGAAACCGCTATCCCTGCTACCGACTTGGCATTAGTAGCCGAAGGCAGCCCAGAAGAGCAAGTTGTCGCCCAAGCAGTGGCGGCAAGCCCAAGCCCACGGCGCGAACTGCGCCCCGGCATTAGCATGGTTACGCTGAAGCCAGAGCCAGTCAGCGCCAAAAAAGCAAGCAAGCCAACCGCCACGAAAGACGGGGCCAAACCAAAACCGTCTTCCAGCAAAGCCAAAGCTGGTGTAGGTGCTGCTGGTAAATCGAAAAAACGCTAACTAGGGAGTGTTAAAATAACTTATGAGCGAGACACGTTCAGTTGAATGTACCGCTCCTGACATCGAAGAAGCCATTGCTGAGGGATTAAAGCAGCTAGATGTCTCTCGGGAAAAGGTCATTGTCGAAATTTTAGAAGAACCCACACGCGGATTGTTGGGGATTGGTGCGCGGATGGCGCGTGTGCGCCTGACCACCACCTTGCCCCCTCGCAGCGAGCAAGAGGAATTTGTGCCATCGTCGGTGCGGCAACAACAATCTCAGCAGCCGCAACCGCAACCGGCCCATCCCACGCCACCATTTCAGTGAAGACGATGGCTATGATGATGAGTATGAAGAAGATGATGAAAACGATTACACAGAAACCCGTTCAGTTGTTGATGAAGGACAACTAGAAGCCGAAGCACAAGCTGGGCTATCTACCTTGCGCCAGCTATTGGGCCTAATGGGTGTTTCGGCCAATGTTCAAGTCGAGCGGGCACTGACCGATACCCGTACTGGGCGCTCGCCGTGGGTGTTGCACATTCAAGGCAGCGATTTGGGTGTGCTGATCGGACATCGGGGCAAAACCTTGGCGGCCTTGCAATATGTGTCGCGCCTAATCGCTAGCCGTGACTTGCAACAACGCGCCGAGTTTATTGTGGATGTCGAAGGCTACAAGGCCCGCCGTCAAGAATCGCTCGAGCGTATGGCCCAACGCATGGCCAAAGAAGCAATGCGGCGGCGGCGCACGGTTGAAATGGAGCCAATGCCCCCCAATGAGCGCCGTATTATCCACATGGCCTTGCGCGATAACCCCAGTGTCGAGACTGTTAGCCGTGGCGAAGGTAGCCGCCGACGGGTAACGATTATACCCAAACGCTAAATCTCGTTTTTCCCATCAATAAGCCATTTCATCCAGCGCGTCCACATTGATTGTGGGCGCGTTTTGGAGTATAATATAGAACAAATGTAAGGCATGGTGTTGGTGGCTGTTCTCGATAGCAAATACACATTGGCAACCACATATTTTGTGGTGAGCAATCCTAAAAGCCAATGTAAAATTTTTAATGCAAAATTTCAGTCATTGCATTACACCATCCACACTATCACATAGACAATCTATCACAGCAACGTTGGCTTTAACGTAGGAGACCTTCGCATGACCAATGCGCCTAAGCAACCAGAATCTACTGTAAACTATGACGAGTCTGATATTGGCCTTGTCCAAGGGGTGCAGCATGTTCGGCTGCGACCGGGTATGTACGTCGGCGGGACCGACATTAAGGCTTTACATCACTTGGTTTATGAAGTGGTGGACAACTCGGTAGACGAGGCCCTTGCGGGGCGAGGCGACACCATTGAAGTGCGTCTTCATACCGATGGCTCGGTGAGCGTGACTGACAATGGCGCGGGCATTCCCGTAGGATTGCACAAGTCGGGGCGCTCGGCGCTAGAATTAGTGATGACCGAAATTGGCGCAGGCGGTAAATTCGACAACAGCGCCTATAAGGTATCGGGTGGTTTACACGGTGTGGGTGTCTCGGCCGTCAATGCACTTTCATCGCTTACGGAAGTTACGGTGCGTCGCAATGGTAAAGTGTGGCGGCAGACTTATTCGCGGGGTTATGCCACTTCTGCTGTCGAAGAAATTGGCGAGATGCAACCCGATGAGTCTACGGGTACAATGGTGCGCTTTTTGCCCGACACTGAGATCTTTCCGGACACCGATTTTGACTATCATACGCTAGTAAGTCGCTTCCGCGAAATCTCATTTTTGGTCAATCGGCTTACCATTACGATCATTGATGAACGCACCACACCCTTCCCTGAAGAAATTACATTTTATTTTGAGGGCGGACTGAAGTCATTTGTGCGCCATCTCAATAACAATCGCAAGCCATTGCACGAGGTGATATTTGCTGCTCGTGAAGTGGCCTTTGAAGACGAAGACCCTAAAAAGTCGTTTATGGTTGGCGTTGAAATTGCTATGCAATATACCGATAGCTCGACCATTACCGAGTTGTCATTTGCCAACACCATCAACACCCCCGATGGTGGCAGTCACATGACGGGTATGCGCGGTGCAGTAACACGCACCATCAACCTCTATGCTAAAAATTCTGGCATGTTGAAAGAGCGCGACTCTAACTTCTCTAGCAGTGACACGCTAGAAGGCTTGACGGCTGTGGTCAGCATTAAGCATCCCAATCCCCAATTTGAAAGCCAAACCAAAGTGAAGCTGATGAACCCCGAAATGAACGGGGCAGTTTCTCAGGTATTAAGCGAGATATTGACTGAATTTTTTGAAAATAACCCCCGCGAAGCCCGCCGCATTATCGAAAAATGTATGCTTTCTAAACGGGCGCGGGATGCAGCCTCTAAAGCGCGAGATTTGGTTCGCAGCAGTCGGGGTAATTTACTAGAGAACACTACCTTACCCGGCAAGCTCGCCGATTGCTCTAGCAATATTCCAGCCGAAACCGAATTGTATATCGTCGAGGGTGACTCGGCGGGTGGCTCGGCCAAGCAAGGGCGCGACCGCCATTTTCAAGCAGTGTTGCCTTTACGCGGCAAAATCTTAAACACCGAACGCGCTCGGCTCGATAAAGTGCTAGATAACAACGAAGTGCGTACGCTTATTTCG
>CAZLPC010000227.1:0-5618 GCA_964561305.1 uncultured Anaerolineae bacterium | reverse complement strand
ACCAATTTACGCGGATTGTTCCAGTTACAAAGCTCGGTGCTGGGCATGTCATCTAAAGGCGTGGGTTCTAGGTTCAAGCCTTGCCCTTCAAAAACACCAGTACCAGTGCGCCATGCCAAAATGTCGGTCTCGCAGGTTTCGACCCACACCCGCGATGGTTCTAGTCCGTGCAATTGAATAAACTGCTTGGCTGTAAGGGCTACTGTGCCATAGTCTGTGCCTTCACGAATCTGACCTGCTGCCGCAATGGCCGCCGAGTCAATGGTGCGGCTGAGAGTGCTATAACGCACAAACAACACCGAAATGTCGGTGACCAAGCCCACAAAAGCCCCCAACGCAATAAATGCGATGGCGAGCAATACAATAGATTGCCCGGCTTGGTCTCTGTTAAAGCGTGAACGTAACTTCTTACGCATCGTTCTCATTGTTTCACCTTAATAAATCTTAGGGTTTAGCCGTAGCAGTGGGTTCTGCCGCTGATACTGGGAAAAATGACCATACATGCAGGTCAATTGGGTTCGCAAGCCAGCTTACAAAGGGCAAGCCCAACAGTTGCTCGTGTTCCCAAAACACCTCGACCAATAAAATGCCATTGTTCGGGATTTGGTCGCGCTCAGGGTTGGTTAACGGACTACCGTCATCAAAAATGGAGGTGCGGTTGAGCAAGTCGGTCATGCGTTGTAGGCTAAATTTGGAGCCCCGACAGCCAGCTTCAGCAAAGTTGCCACGAAATAGATAGCCACGTTGGTTTTCTATATCATCACTGACGCGCGTTTGGTCTCTATCATCGGGGAGCAAAAAGGGCGGCGCAAAGGGATCACGATCATCATCTGCACATCGGTTTGAATTACCCGGAAAACGTCCGGTGATAATGGCGTTGCCAGCGGCATCCACAATGTAGGTAAAGACCGAAATCACCACATCATCGCGGTCGTCTTTAAACTCAAGGGGCTGCATACCAATGACTACGGTGCAGGCGATGCTATCAAAATAGTTTTGGGGGCCATCTATACCAAAATCATAGCCAGGCAAATTGGGCCCTTGATAGGTTGTTTGGCCATCACCGGGGATAAGCGTAAACAGGTCGTCGCGTGTGTCGCAGTCCATATATTGGTACGAATAGGTCATCATCGCTTCATTCCACTCCGTCGGGTCTTTGGTGGCCCCAAAGCGCCCGGCTTCGCGGGTTACGTCTACCAATATTAGATAGTTGTTGGCCAGCCATCCAACTTCTAGCAAGCCCATTAACATGATCAGTAATATAGGCAGCGTTAGTGTCAGTTCTACTAAACTTTGCCCTTTGGTAGTGGCTGGTGTTCGGTCTAATATGGCTATCGCCATTTTAAGCGGATTTTTCATGGATTGCATCCCTTATGAAATCGCTATATTTTTCATATCGCCATGATACCACAGCTAATGCAAGGGACGTGTTGGTAATTGTGAGAAGTTGTCAACAACCCCACACCCAAACGATGGGGGTTGTGGCTTAGGCGGGATTAAGCGTGGACATCTTGGATTTGAGAGGCGCTTTGCTGAACAAAATCAACGACCGCATTAATACCATATCCGCGCCCATGCAACGAGACGATGATCTGTGGGCGGTTGGTGCTTTTTTCTAGCTTTTCGCGGATATTATGAATGTGGTTGCGAACCAAGGCGGTATCGCCCGATGCGTTTGGATAATCCCACACCGTCGCCAACAAAATATCGGCAGCATGAAATTGGGTGCGGTGTTCGCATAAATATGCCAACAGTAAAAACTCGGTTGGGGTAAGGTTAACCTCTTGGTTATTAACCCACACTTGGCTGGCCGCAAGGTCAAGGCGCAACTCGTTTAGTTGATTTAGACGTTGGCTGCGGCGCACAAGGGCACGCACCCGCGCCACAAATTCACGGGTTTCAAACGGCTTCACCATTAGCTCATCGCCACCTGCTTCTAAAGCCAAAACAGTGTTACTTTTTTCGACTGTTGTGAACATTATAGGCAAATGGGTAAGGTGCGGTTGTAGGCGTAGCTGTTTACACATGTCAAGACCGTTTAAGTCAGCAAAATCAAGACTAATCACGGCGAGATCAGGCAGGCTTTCGCGGGCAGAAGAGACGATAGACGATGTGTCTGCTAGTGTCACCACACGAAAGCCATCTTGTTGCAGCTGCGCTTCAGCGTCGTTCAGCAGAAAGGTATCTGGATCAGCGATAAGAATGGTCGGCATGTCGCTACTCAATCAATTTACAACGGATTTATGGATGCCTTCATTCTAGCATTACACAACCGCAATGTCTGTGAACTTTGCGTGAAATTTCTATCCGTTGGTGTTGATCATATAACCCACACCATGAATGGTTTTGACAAATTGCTTACTTTGATTAAGTTGGGTTAGCTTAGAGCGTAAGTTGCGGATGTGGGCCCGCACCAGATCAGGGTCGCCCGAATTTGTCGGATAACCCCACACTGCCTCTAATAAATGATCGGGCGAGAGAGCTTGGTTGTTATGCTCCATTAAATAGCGTAACAACCGATGCTCAGTAAGGGTCAGTTGCACCACTGAATTGTCATCATTTTCAATGCTAACGGTGCAAGTATCTGAATCGAGCAATAAGCTACCAATTTGAATGCGGGCATTAAAGCGCATTGCGTCACGCTCACTGCGGCGCAACAATGCCCGCACTCGTGCCTGTAGCTCGGTCAGTTCAAATGGCTTCACTACATAATCATCGCCACCAACATCAAGGCCCTGTACAATATCATCGGTTTGGCTGCGGGCGGTCAAAAACAAAACTGGAACATTGTTATAGGCTTGGTCGCCACGAATGCGCTCGCAAACCTCGAACCCCGACAACACAGGCATATTGACATCAAGAATAATGAGATCAAATGTATCGGGTAACAAAATACCCAGTGCCTCTACTCCAGATTCGGCAGTGGTAACGGTAAACTCTTGTTTGCCCAATGCACGTTTTAGTGTGCCCAACACCTCTGGATCGTCATCTACCACCAAAATGTGTAACTTTTGTTCACTCATTTTTACTCATCCTCAACTATTTTCAGGAAGATCGGTTGGTAACTGTACTCTAAACAAAGCCCCTTGCGGCTCATTAGAAAGAATTGCAATACACCCACCACATTTTTCGACAATTTGGCGGCAGATATGCAAGCCAAGGCCTGTACCTTGCCCCATAGGTTTGGTGGTAAAAAACGCCTCAAAAATTTTATGTTGAACTTCAGATGATACCCCTAATCCATTATCCCACACATCAATTACCACTTCTGAGGGGTAGTTTTGGTAGGAGCGCAGGCCAATGACCGGCGCGGCTACGTTTTTGAGCGCATCACGAGAATTTAAAATTAAGTTCAGCCACACATCTTCTAACTGCCCACTAAGCCCCACAGCTAGTGGTAAATTATTGTCTAGTTCAACTTGAAGTGTAATCTGGGATTGTTGGATGTGGCTGGCCACCAATGCAAGGGTGTTGCGGATGGTTTGGTTGACATCGCACAGGCTGGGTTGCTCATCTTCGCGGTTTTGATAAGACATACTGAGTAAGCGCCGTACTACTTCGTGGGCACGTTGCCCAGCCCGATAAATGGCTTGCAAAGATTCCATGTCGGCGTGGGCCTCGGTTTTGTCTAGCATCACAATTTCAGTATCTACTAAAATAGTGGTTAAGGGGTTATTGACCTGATGAGCGACAGCCGCCGCCAGTTCGCCAATCGCCGACATCCGCGCCGTTTGAACAAGCTTGGTTTGGGCTTCGCGCAGTTGGGCAAGGCTATGTTGTAAATCGGTAAAAAGTTGGGCGTTTTCAAAAGCATTGGCTGCCTGAATAGCCAATGCTTGCAGCAGCCGCAACTCGCGCTCAGAGTAGCTTTGAGGGGTAAGAGTGTTTACCAACATCACCACACCCAATGTCTCATTAGAGACCACCAACGGCAAGACTAATAAAGACTTTGCATTATACCGATCCATCAACACGCGCTCGGCAGGCGATAGGCCGTCGCCCGCTATTATAGAAAGTGTTGCTTGCCCATTAAGCACTTGGCGCAAGACCTCAAACCGATTAAGTGGTAATGTAGGTTGGTGGGTAGTCAGCCAAAAGTGGTTGCCAATATCGAACTGTTTTTCAAAAACTTGTTCACTAAGCGTCATAGTCCACAAGCAGCAACTATCGGCTTGGGTTTCTAGCAATAGTTCTTCGATAATGGTTTGGGTTTGTTGGCGTTGATGAGCCAAATAGGGGTCAATGCCAATGGCCACTGCCAGCCCTACTTGCGTAATTTGTGGCAAAATAGCAAGGTGTTGAGGAGGGCGCACTTGTTGGTAAACCAATTCGAGAATGCCCACGGGCTGATCGTTGACATATAGGGGCACAATCCATGTATCATAAGCAAACTGATCGACTGGATCGCGCTTACCATAGATCAATTTGGCGGCGCGTTGATCAAGGGCATCGCCAAAATCTTCGGCATCAGCAAACGACAAAAACGGGGCCGATTTTTGCCCCCAGTGGGCACGTTTTAAGCTGTGCAAAAGCGTCAAGTCTTGGATGTTTCCATCGCGGCGCATAATTTCGCACAACGTTGTACCAGCATTATCCATTAGGCGCTGGGCCACAATTTGCAACACTCCAGCCAACTCAAGCGTCGAGTTCACGACTTGACTAGCTTCGACCAAAGCCTCTAGCTCTTGCTGGCGTGCCATCGAAACACCATACAATCGCGCATTTTCAATGGCGGTAGCTGCATGAGAAGCCAAATTTTCTAGCAACAGCAAGTCATGTTCGCTAAAAGTCACATCCGATGTACGATTGTTTACCCCTAACACCCCAATTACTTGATCTTTAATTTTAAGCGGTACATAGAGCAACGAACGCACAAAATAAGCTGTCTTCAGTTGTCGCCAGCTTGGATCATCAATCAAAATCGGTTGGCCGGTTTCAAACACTTGTCCTGCCAACGAGTCGCGTGTTTTAATGCGAAACCGTCGCGCAGTTTCACTATCTACGCCTTTTTCAGCCCGCACATATAAGCTCTTACCTTGTTCGTCGGGCAACAACAATAAACATTCTTCAGCCGGCGTTAATAGTGTTGCGGCATCTACCACTTTGGTCAGCACCGTATTGAGGTCGAGTGTCTCGTTTAGGGTGCGGGCGATGTCGGAAAGTGTTTTTTGCTCTAGCAAATTGCGTGACAACAATTGATACACATCGTCATCAGTCTCTAGGGCGGGATGAGGGGGCACTTTGTTGGTTTGGTCTTTTAGCCGCCGCAGCGTGCCCGCGACTTCATTGAGCAAGGTAGGGGCCCGCACTGGCAACGGCACAACACCGCTGGCCCCATGGGGAATACGCAATTTGGCCGCCGACGCGATGAGCGCAATCCACGCCAGAGGCTTATCGGGGGTGGCCGCCGCAATGATCTTCGAAATCTCGTCAAAACGCCGTTCCGAAATCCGAAAATCAACAAGGGCAATATCATAAGTGGTATCGGCTAAATAGGCAGCCAAATCATCGGTATTGCTGACAGCATGGACATCATAGCCGGCACCCGATAGTAAGTTGCGTAATAGATTGTTGAGATGTCGCTCTTCACTATAAACAAACAATTGCACAGCATAAAT
>CAZLPC010000226.1:0-5637 GCA_964561305.1 uncultured Anaerolineae bacterium | reverse complement strand
ACATAGTCACTGCGGCGATTATGACGAATGGCGCGAATCAAAAAATACGTCACAATCAGCACCGTTAAGGGTGTGAGAACAATCCGCAGGCCCAAGCGCGACAACATCACATGCCAAAAGCTCACAGCCATAAGAGCAGCAGTTCCCAAACCTACCAAATCCCCCAATTGGCGACGTTCTGGCGTATCGCGCCCGATGACCTCTCTGGCCACCCAAAAAGACAAAATAACAGCCAACATGCCTTCAATGATGGTGGCATACTTCAGTGCCCGAAAATTAAAACCAACATCAAACCAATCGGCAATGGCGGCCACCGTATACATTTGAAAGGCCTCGCGCCCGCCATTGTTGTCAAAAAATATCGCATATAATCCATCATTAACGCGAGTTGCGTCAATCAATTTTTCGATGTGGTCGCTGGTCATATCTGACGGCACATCGTCCAACATATTAAGCCGAAAATAGCCCGCTACCACAACAATGACCAGCAACACAACATGTGTCCAGCGCCAGCGCGTCTCGATAACGGGCATTTGTAAGGGCTTATTACGGAATTGAAGCACCCCATACAACACTTTATTGAGATCGAGACTAAACACTACTGCCCATGTCGCCAATGCCAACACCCACATCGTAAACCCAAACGACGTGAAGACAATGCCTGTTATTTCACCTTCGGCATTGGTGATCACGTTCCGCGAATAGGCCAGATACGACATTAGTAGCGCAATCGGCACAAGCGTTAGTTGGGCAAAGTGACGCTCAATCCAGCCTGAAATGCGTTTTTCTAAAGGTAGTGTTTCTAGGGAAGCAGGCGGTTGGGGTTCAATCAATAGGGGTTGGCGTGGGGCTTCACTAGCTGGCATAGTCGCTTCTGTATAACCCAAACGCACCCCCCACCACTGACGACCTTGATAGCCTGCATAGGCCAAATACGTCAAGGCTGCCAGAACAAACCAAAAAATGCTGCCGCCCGTATCACCATCTTGGCGCATCTGCTCATCTAGGGCTGCCTCGCGCAATATCCCCGCCCCAATCATCATAAACACAATAGACAGCAGCAAAACACCAGTCAAGGCCAATTGCACAGGATCAAGGCCCAACACCGACCACAATGTTTGCACCCAATTGCGTTCTTGCACGTTTAGCAGCCCATCATTCGTGGGGTATGGTTGTACCCATTCATCATCGTCGGGCACAGGAACATACCCATCGGCAGCTTGGGCCGAGGGAGGCATCTCCTCTAGTATATGTTGAGGTTTACGGGGCGATATACTGCGCTTGGGCGGGGGTGCGATAGTACGCCATAACTCTTGCCCGGCCCGCACCGGACGGTAGAACAACAAGCCAAGCGCCTGTGCCAGTGTTAGGTCGTCTAATACCAATGCAGGCATAGCGGGCAGAGGGTATTCTGTTTCTGCTGAAGGCGATGATTCAGCCACATCAGGCATTATAAGTTCTTCGGGTTCTGGCTCAATCATCATCGGTTCATCAACAAAATCGTACTCTGACATAAACCACAATTCCCTACTGTGTTGGCTTGCGTACTTTAATACATAAATTAACCGTGCTACGGTGTAATGGCTCGTCTATTTTATTGGGCTTGTCGAACAGATTCAATATGGCCAAGCCCAAATTAATCGGATTCCACAAGCGGCCATCGTTTTGCTCAAAGGTGGTGCGGTCGGCAGCAGTAGCCATCTTGGCTGGCAGCGCGCCGCTTTCTAGTAACGGCATCCCCAAGCCATAGACCAAGTTGTGAATAAATGGAAAACTATAGTGGGTGAAAGCGCGTTCGGCCTCAATTTCAAAACCAGCTTGTGTAACAGGGCGGCGTAGCTCTGGCATTGTATAGAGCCGCACATGATTCGCCCATATTCCCGACAGCGGCCCCCGCCGAATTTTAGTGTTGAAAAGGGTTTCTAGCGTTTTATTGATAGGATCCCACAACAACGGATAGTTGGCGTTAGGCACGGTGATCACAAGCACCCCACCGGGCTTTAATACCCGATAAAGTTCTTCAAGGGCCGCAATCTCATCATCTAAATGCTCTAAAACCTCACTTAGAATAGCGGCATGAAAAAAGTTGTCTGAAAAAGGCAACTGATAAATGGTGGCATTTAGCAATGCAATATCGGGCAAGTGGCCCACGTTAGACTGGGCCTTCTGGATAATCTCGTTCTCTAGCTCAATGCCCACCAATTTCGCATCGCTGACATGCCGATAATAGTTGAGATAAAAGCCACGCCCACAGCCGGCATCCAAAATAACCGCATCGGGATCATCGGGTGGCGGAACCCACTCGAAAATAGTTTGTACACGCTTCTTAAAGGCCATGTCGGCCTCGTTACGTGTCATCTGTTTTATGGTTTGCTCAGTCACTATCGGCATGATAACGCTTCCCCCATCTAGAATTGGCTCGCGCTCTTCTAAAATGCTTCTCATAGCGCGAGACAGTCTCATCAAAGTTGAATGCAGCCTCGATCTCGTGGCGCGTGCGGGCAAATTGGCTGGGGTCTTCTAATATCTCAATCACAGCTTGCCCCAAAGCGGTTGAATCACCGGGCGACACAAGTTTGCCCATGCCGGTCTCTCTCACTGGCACACGCCCACCGGGAATATCTGTCATCACTACGGGTGTACCCGACAGCATCGCCTCAACTTGTACAAAGCCAAAGCATTCGCTATCGCTGGATAACACTAGTATATCGCACGCACCAAAGAAATTGGCCATCGCTTGTTGGCTAGTAATCAATCCTAAAAAGATCAATTGATCTTGATATTGTTGCACCAGATATTGGTTTTCTTCCCATGTATCTTCATAGGCAATGTCATACTCACCCGCAAACACAATCCGCGCATTAGGATAGGTTTTGTTGATGGTATCTAGGGCACGAATCAGTACGTCGGGGCGCTTTTCTTGTACAAAACGGCCTGCATAGCCAATAATTGGCCCATCGCTTAGTTGCCATTGGGCCCGAAGCTCGGCCACTCGTTCGGCATCAGGTTCGGGCATCAAAATCGGTGGGTAAATAATGGATACTTTGCCCCGAAACGGGGTTAGATAGTAGCTGAAATCGGCATAGTCATGGCTATAGCCAATAATACGGCTGGCCCGCCGCGCCATAAACGCATATAATTCAAAGATAAAGCGCTCGATAAACCGATTAAACCCACCTTCTGGCAAGTTTAAGTCACCATGATGGGTGGCCACCAAACCACGTCCTGTCAGTTGGGCCAAAAATGCCGTTAGCGCGGTTTCAAGCATCGGCAGATGCAACCAAACCACTTCGTTTTGGCGCAACAGGCCCCACATAGACCACGGATAGGCCAACATAACCATGCCACGACTGACGCGGATGGGCGACCACAACCGAATAATCCGAACGCCATTAATGGTCTCATCGCGGGGCAGGTCAATCTTGTGGCGAGCCGTTAACACCGTCACCTGATGCCCACGCGCCACCAATTCTTCGGCGATGCGCTGCACATAAATTGAGTAGCCCGTACGATGCGGCAAATAATATTGAAGTCCGATGACAATTCTTAGTCGTTTTTCGGGCATAGGTTTTATGAGGCACTTTCTAGTAAAGCAGATTCTGGGTTAAAGTCGCGGGCCGCAGCCGTTATTTGCTTGACCGAGGCGTTCTCGTTTACCAAACCAACAACCCCTAAGCTAATATAAAGGCCTAGGGTTAGCGCATGAAGCACCACTCCCGTAGCCACTGCTGGCGCGTTTTCGGGCGGCGCAGCCGAGCCAATCATACCACCTATCAGCAAGCCGCCAACTACCGCCCCTTCAAAGGGGCCCAAATTGCCGGGCACGGCTGGCAACGCCACTGACATGGTAGCTAACACAATTAAAGAGACCGTAGCAGCCAATGTTGGTGTGTCGAACAAGAAAAACAAGAGTGTATAGCCAGCCGCCAATGAAAACAACCACGATACACCCGACCAAAATAAGGCCCCTGCCGCCACTTGTGGCTTGCTCATGGGCTTAATGCCGTCTAGGAAGTGTTTTAAACGAGTTTCCAGATCAAGCTGTTCTAGCGCTGGAAACCGCCCTAAGACCCACTTCAACACATCAAACAACCACTGTGGGCGCATGGCAATACCCGCCAGCACCAAACCACCCAGCAATGCCAGCACACCAATAAAAATACCAGCTGTCGTCACTTGAGAGGGCACATCCAATAAAATCAACATTAGGCCGATCATGGCCACCAGCGCCAATAGATCTAACAAGCGCTCGACGACAATAGTGCTGAGAGCCTTAAACGCAGGGATTGGCGTTTCTAGGCGTGTCACCATCCAAGCGCGGGCCACATCGCCCATCCGTAAAGGCAATACGCCACTTAAAAAATAACCCACATTAAGAATGTTGAAGGCGTGCCACCATGAAACCTGCCCATCTAGCAGCACCCGCCAACGCATAGCCCGCGTCATCAGGCTAAATATCAGCAACAATGCTGTAGGAATGAGGTATTCATAATGAGCGCGACCGAGTTGGACCCGCACCGCGTCAATGTCTTGACCTATCAGTACATAAATGATGGCAATGCTAATGGCGGGGCCAATCAGCAAGGTTAGCCAACGTTTCATCCAGTTATCCTTGAACTCTCAACGACGCGCCATTGTAGCATACGGATATAGGATGTACACACTAAGCTGGTTAAACGTCTGAGTATCATGGGTTAGCGCGACGCACAAAAACCCACATGGCATCCCCATAATAATCTGTCGGAATGGTGTATAGCGGCACAGGATCGTATTGCTGGGCAAAGCGCGGGTCTTGCAATAGGCCGACCTCTACAAAATCTGCCATCACAACAATATAGTGTGGCTGATAATCAAAGATAATTTGTGGCGGAATGGCATAGTTGGCCTCATCCGACACAATATCTGCATAATCATCAGATAAATAATAGCTATCTAGCCCTTTTGTCACCAAGCCCACGGTATCCAAAATACGGGCATTACTATAGTAGCCGAATGCACCAATATCGCCGATGGCCACTAGCGTATTTTCATCAATAGCCTGCTCTGCCACCAATTGCTCGGCCATGATGGCATAGTTTAGTTCTAGCTCATGAAACGCCATGCGCGGTGCAGGTGTGGTGGGGCCGTGATCGGGGCGCAGTTGCCATGCATTCAACAAGCAAATACATGCAAATGTCGTCAAGGCTCCCCCAAACAAGCGTTGGCGGGATATTTGAGGAATGGCCGTATTTAAAACAGAATATGTACCAACCACCACCATCAACAAATAGGCCGGCAATGGCGGGGTTAGATACCACCGAAAAATCAACGGATTTAAAATGCTGAACACCGCAAAATATAGCCACGGATAGAGAACCAGCGGCAACATACGACCATCAGCCCGCAGCGATCTTAGGCTGCCAATAATGGCCAAAGTAGGAAACAACACCAAACCTAGCCCAATGCCCGCCAATACCCCCAATAGCTCATGCTGATGCAACAACACAGCATAATGCTGCAAAAGCCTTATAAATGCCTGCAAATCGCCCACTTGATAGACGGCGGCTTTCGTGCCGACCGTATGCGGAATGGGGCTACCAAAGTAAAACGTGGCAAAAATTGTCCATGGCAAACCAATAGCCATACCCACAGCATAAT
>CAZLPC010000225.1:0-5659 GCA_964561305.1 uncultured Anaerolineae bacterium | reverse complement strand
AAGGTGTCGAAATTTTGCTAGAAGAAACCTTCAGTCGTGATGATGTAGACTTTTCGGTGCAACTGACCAAGATTATTGAAGAAGACCCCGATGCAATTATCGTCTCGGCGTTGATTGTCGAAGCGGTTCAAATTGTGACCCAAGCCCGCCAAGCAGGTTATGACGGCCCCATTATTGGTGGCAATGGCTTTAATAGCCCGTCGTTATTCACCGATGCAGGTGAAGATGCTGATGGCGTAATTGTAGGTGCGGCATGGAACAACGGTAATCCCAATGACTTAAGTGTTGCTTTTGTCGAGGCCTATACCGAAGCCTATGGCAATCCCCCTGATCAATTTGCGACCCAAGCCTATACTGGCGCTTGGCTGATGGCAACGGCTGTCCGTTGTGCTGATTCGGCTGATTCGGCGGATATTCGGGATGCTTTAGCTGAAATTGAAGACTTCGATAGCCCCTTGGGCGTGTTCTCGTTTGACGAAGAGCGCAACCCCATTCACGATCCGGTTGTCCAAATTGTGGATGATGGTGGCTTTGCAGTGTTTGATGAAACCTACGAAGAATACTTCGATTAATTTGTAGCAGGGTGGGCCCGAAAAATAATTCTCGGGCCCACTTCCATTGGTCGCGTGTATATTGCAGTGCAAATAAAGGTTTTTCAAAATGGATTTTTTAATTGATTTTTTCAACCTTGATGATGTGCAGTGGGTTCCTCAAATTGCAAATATGATTTGGCGCGGCAGTCTCTATAGTATTTTTGCATTGGGCTATGCGCTTATTTTTAGTGTGTTGGGGGTGCTTAATCTTGCCCACAGTGCAATTTTTATGTGGGGTGCTTATATTGGCTTGTGGGCGGTGTGTGGCAACAGCGTATTGGACGGTCAATGCCCCGAAATTAATAACCCGATTTGGTGGGCTATGCCCGCTGCTATGATTGGGGGCGGAATTGTCGCTATTTTAGTAGATCGCGTCGCGTTTTATCCCTTGCGCCAGCGCAATGCACCGCGCTTGTCTCAATTGATTAGCAGCATTGGTGTGGCTATTATGATGATTGCCATTGCCGAATTGGTTTTTGGCAAAGAGCGTTTGACCATGCCTCTCGATGCCATTTCGCGTTCTAACCTCAATATTCCAGATGGGCGCAACCTCGATAACCCCCTGCATGTTTTACAAGTGGGGTGGGGATTTTTTGTGGCTGAAAACAATATCTTATTGACCCCAGTGCGTCTACAGATCATTCTTGTTTCATTGGTGTTGATGGTGCTGTTGGGCTTTATTGTCACCCAAACCCGCTTAGGACAAGGAATGCGGACGGTGGCTTTTAATCCCAAAGTCGGCGGTTTGTTGGGCGTAAACGTGGATAATGTTTATATGGTTTCGTTTTTTATATCGGGTGCTTTGGCGGGCGCAGCCGGAATGCTGTATACGCTAAACTCAAATGTGTTTTTACCCTCTACTGGAGGTGAATTGACCCTTAAGGGCCTCACTGTGATTGTATTGGGGGGCTTGGGCAGCATTCGGGGTGCGGTGTTGGGGGGCTATTTGGTGGCAGCCATTGAGGTCTACATGATCGCCGCCACCAGCTATGGCAGCCTTGCCGATGCAGTGGTATTTTTCTTGTTTTTTCTAGTGCTTATGTTTCGGCCACAAGGTATTCTTGGCCAGCCTTTACAAGACCGCGTTTAATAGAAGGGGTTTTATAAACAACTGTGGACGCGATTCTTGATCTTTTAGATAGCTTGCTTCAGCCCATTTTTGATGTTACAACGACAATTCTTGATCCCATTTTAGAACAATTGCAATTAATTGGACTGTCTGGCTCGGTTGTCAATTTTATGTTGATTGCTGCAATTTTGGGTATTAGCATTTATTTCACACTCTATTGCGGCATGTTTTCGTTGGCCAATGCAGGTTTTATGGCGATAGGGGCTTACATTGGTGCAATTTTGACCACCCAACACGGGGCTTCGCTGGGCGAGGCGCTTATTTGGGGAATGTTGGCTGGTGGCGGCGTGGCATTGTTAATTGGGTTGCCGATGTTGCGCCTTAAGAATATCTATTTGGCCATTGCAACCATCGGGTTTGGTGAAGTGGTGCGGATATTGATCCGTGAGTTTGATCAACTGATGGGGAATTTGCGGAATGATCCCACAGTTGGCAATATCGTGCGCGATTTTTTGGGATTGTTGGTCGCAGATGTTGACGAGCGTCGTTTGAGGATTACTTATGGACCACAAGGCATCACGCGCATTCCACGTATAACCGAACCCGCGCATTTGGTGATCTTTTTACTGGTATTAGCATATTTTTTGTATCGCTTTCATCACTCGCGCATGGGGCGGGCCATGGCTGCTATTCGGCAAGATGAGCGTGTGGCGGCCAGTCAAGGTATCCATGTGGTCTATTATAAAAATGTGGCTTTCTTCTTGGGTGCAGTTACAGCATCGGCGGCAGGGGTCTTTAGCGCCCATGTTATTGGGACAATTGGCCCTGAAGACTATGACTTTAACCGCGCTGTAGATATTTTATCCTATGCAGTTTTGGGTGGATTAGGCAATTGGACAGGGCCAATTTTGGGCGGTTTGGCCCTAGAAGCGATTCCAGAATTGCTGCGCGAATTAAAAGATTATACTGGCTTGATTAATGGCTTGGCATTGTTGCTGATTATTGTGTATCTGCCGGGTGGCTTAACCAGCTTGCTGCGCCCGTCATTTTGGCTATCGCGTGGGCGTTTTGATACGGCCAAACGCATTACTACGGCGGGCATTGTGATAATAGCTATTTGTAGTGTATTGCCCTATCGCACCTTAGATACGGCGCAGGGGCGTTTATTGGGGCATGAAGTATGGGGGTTGTTTCCAGCAATGATTGTGATTGGCCTCGCTTTGTTTTGGATACAGCGCGTGCGCCCCATACCAGCAGGTGGCCGCTATTCGGTCTGGGTTGCAGGTGTAGCAGGTGCGGCACTCTTGCTCTTTTTGCTGTTGGGCATCAGTGGGCAAATTGAGGATGTGACAACGGGCTACTATCTGCACCTTTTTGGTATGGCTATTATTATCGGTGGGGCGCTACTTCCCTATCCGCCACAAGCATCTCAACAAGAGGTGGCCTGATGTTGATGCTGAAAAACGTAACGCGCCATTTTGGGGGACTTACGGCGCTTCATCAGGTGAACCTAGAGGCGCAAGCGGATTTAGTGACAGGTCTAATTGGCCCTAATGGTGCGGGCAAAACAACATTGATCAATAATATTAGCGGGCTAGATCATCCCAGTAGTGGCACAATTATTTTTAATGGACAAGCTGTAGAGCGCATGGCAGCCCATCGTATTACTGCTTTGGGTTTGGCCCGCACCTATCAAAACATTCGGTTGTTTGGCGAAATGACGGCCCTTCAAAATGTCATGATCGCCCAACATTTTCATGGCAAATCCACGCTTCTACACTCGTTGTTACAGTTACCCTATCATCGAAAAGAAGAAAAACGCATTCGAGAACGGGCCCTGCATTTGCTGGATCAGTTTGGATTATCAGCGGTGCAGCACGAGCTTGCTAGCAATTTATCCTATGGAGATCAGCGGCGGCTAGAAATGGCGCGGGCCATAGCTTCTGATCCCAAGATGGTGTTATTGGATGAACCAACCGCCGGCATGAATGCTGTCGAGACCGAGCAATTGGGCGAAAAAATCTTAGACATGAAGCAGGCTGGCATTGCGGTTTTGGTGGTAGAGCACGATATGGCCCTTATTGCCCAAGTGTGTGATGTGGTCTATGTGTTGAACTTTGGCGAAATTTTGGCCATGGGCACACCCGATGAAATCAAACGCGACCCGGCGGTGATTGAAGCCTATCTCGGAAAGGATGATTAGCATGGCGTTGTTAGCAGCACAAAATCTAGAAGTACGCTATGGCATGATCATCGCACTGCGCGGCATTAGTTTTGCCGTTGAAGATGGGCAGACTGTTTGTTTAATTGGGGCTAATGGTGCAGGCAAAAGCACCACACTTAATACACTAAGCGGCGTTCTAAGACCACACGCAGGCCAAATTGAATTTAATGGCCAGAAGATCACTAAATGGCGGGCAGATCGCGTGAGTAAGGCGGGCTTGGTGCAAGTGCCAGAAGGCCGGCAAATTATCGCTACTATGACAGTGCAAGAAAATCTTGTGATGGGTGCTTATGCACGGGCTGGGGGCTGGCTGGGCGCTTATCTGCGCCCACCGCGCCAGTCGCTTCAAATTTCTGAAGAACAACGCGCCGATATTGAGATGGTGTTTCGGCGTTTTCCGCGTCTACAAGAGCGCCGCGCTCAAAAAGCAGGTTCTTTAAGCGGTGGCGAGCAGCAGATGTTGGCGGTGGGGCGGGCGCTGGTGGCACGGCCAAAGCTGATTATGCTTGATGAGCCGAGTATGGGTTTGGCCCCAGTGTTGGTGAATGAGGTGTTTGCTATCATTAAAGACTTGAAAGCCGAGGGCAAGACGATCTTATTGGTAGAGCAAAATGCCCGCAAAGCCCTAGAAGTGGCGGATTATGCCTATGTGCTAGAACGCGGCCAAATTGCCAACGCCGGCCCTGCCGAGGCCTTGCGTTATGATGAAGAAATCATTGCGGCTTATTTGGGGTAGTGATTAGTGGGTGCAATTTTAAACATAAGGACGAATGGCGAGTTGGCCAATCATGGGTTCAAAATCGGCGGTATTATGGGTATAGAGTGGCAGTTGCAAACGATGAGCCACCGATGCAATTAAACAATCTGGCAAGGTAATACCATGACGAAGACGTAGGTTTTCCATCTGTTCAATTGCCCAACTTTGGTCTGAATATGTCAAATAAATTAAGTCAAATTTCTCAAGAATTAACTTTGATGTGTTCTGTTTTGCTTTGCTTCCTGCACCATACATAACCTCAAGCCATGAGATAGTTGTTATTGCAAATGACTCAGATTGCGTAGAATACCAGTCCAGTGCTGGCGAATAGCGCCGATACAAATGCAAAATCAATGTAGTATCAACAATGGCCCGCATTAATCCTCTTCTCCCCAATCAAGATTGCGTTTTTTGTCTTGATCCTCACGCAGGCGTTTTACCCATTCAACTGGGTATTCGATTTCTGGATACAACATATCAATAGGGCCAAGTTCCTCAATAAGTGCAACTAACTCTTGTCCCCAATGGCCTGTTACTGGTTTTTGTTGGTTGGTTTCAGAACGTATATCCTGCCCAACTGATGCAGCGATACGTTCAATAAGCTGAATACGTTCTGCTGGTGATAATTGTAGTGCCAAAGAGAAGATATTTTCAATTTCAATAGTATTGGTCATTATTGATTTCTCCTATTATGATGGATTATATAGTACATAAGTTGACATTGATATTTAGGAAAATATCACCAGATCGCGGGTGATGTCGGCGATGGTGCGGCAGCCCGCTAGTGCCATTGCTAGATCAAGCTCATCACGTAGCAGCGTTAGCACTGCTTCCACGCCCGCTTGACCATCCACGCCAAGCCCCCACAACACGGGCCGTCCGATCATCGCGCCGCGTGCGCCCAATGCCAGCGCCTTCAGCACATCTGTGCCGCGCCGAATGCCGCCATCGCAGATCACGTCCAGGCCCTGGCGCAGCGTGCCCACGAGGAGATGGGCCGGCTCGACTGCTGGGTG
>CAZLPC010000224.1:0-5680 GCA_964561305.1 uncultured Anaerolineae bacterium | reverse complement strand
TTGAAGGGCGCGACGCAGATGGTGAGCGCGGCGCACAACTGGCCATTCAGCAAATTAATGATACAGGCGGCATTATCGGCCCAGATGGCACACGCTATCTATTAGAATTGGTGCAGCCCCAACGCCCACTTATCGTGGCCGAAGACTTGCCAATTGTTTTAGAGAGCCTTATAGAGCAAGGTGTTGTGGCCATTATTGGCCCCGTTAAAAATGAACTGACATTACCTAATGTCGAAATTTTGGCTAACGCCAATGTCCCTATTTTGACCCTTTCAACATCCGATACCATCACCGATATTGACCCCAGCAACAGCATTATTCGGGTGCGGGCCGCCGAGCGCTATTATAGCCGTGCCTTGGGCGATGTGTTGCTGCGCGAACGTGGCTATAGCACCATTGCACTTGTTCAAACCGATGTCGAATCTACAGAAGCGTTGATATTGTTCGAGCAGGTGATCACTGCGGTAGGACTTGCGCCTGTGCTTAAAATTCAGCGTATAGATGCCAGTACGCTACAAGAAGATGCTGCCCGCATTATCACGCTATCGCCGCAAGCTGTGGTTATGTGGGGCCCACCAGAAGACGCTTCGTTGTTGTTGCAGACACTACGGGCTGGCGATTTTTCGGGCGATTTTGTCTATCGTAATGCCCTAGAAGGCGTGAGTAGTGGGGCAATTAGCTTGCGTTTGGGCGCGGGTATGATCGGTGCAACGTCGTGGGCTTATACAATTCCCAATGCTGTTAGCCAAACATTTTTGTTAGATTATGTAACGGCATATAATCAAATTCCCAATTCAATCGAGGCCTCGGCTTATGATGCGGCGTGGATAATACGGCGTTATATTGAGGTGGCAGGGCCCGATGTCTCTGATTTATATACCAGCTTGCGCCAATCCGATCCCATTTTTACGGTGCAAGGGCGGCTTGATCCGGCTGAGTATGGTAATGGTGATGTGGCGCGGCATGTCTCGGTCTATCGCTTGCGCGACACTGGTGGCCCAGAGGTGATCGCTCGTTATGTGAACGATGTGCGGCTACCCGACGATGACTTGTTGCCCCAAGTTCCGCGCATTGTTGCCCTCATTGGTACAATCACGGCTACCCCAACGCCTTCGCTTACACCTACCCAAACCTATACCCCATCGCCGACTTTTACGCCGACTGAGACTGTATTGGCCACCGCCACGCCAGATCGGGTGTTGGCAGTTACGTCGCTGAATCAGGTCAATTTGCGCGCTGGCCCAGATACTACTTTTGAAATTGTGGGGCAAATGGTGGCGGGTGATGAATATGCGGTTTTGGCAGCTAATGCCGCTTATTCTTGGTATGTGATCAACTATCAGGGGCGCAATGTGTGGGTGGCTGGCAGTGTGGTTACTATTTTTGATCCCGGTGGCTTGTTATCACGTTTGCCAATTGTGACTGCTGATACCATACAGACCCCCGGCGTATTATCTGCTCCGGTTGCTGTTGGTGGCGCAGGCCCCGATTTGGTGATTGATAGTGTGTTGCTTAATCCACCTATACCTGTACCCGGCCAATCGTTCACTGCGACAGTGCTGGTTCGCAATCAAGGGACGGCAGCAGCAGGGCCTTTCTCGGTTAGCGCAACTTTTCAACCCGGCGGCATTCCGGTTACGGGGACATCGGCAGGCATTCCGGCGGGCAGCGCCGCAGGCGTTACCCTAACTACTTCGGTTGGTGGATCCGGGTCTTTTACCATTAATATCGTAGCCGATGCTGATAATCGGGTAGTAGAAACCAACGAGGGCAACAATATTTATGCCTTTAGCTATAGTATTGCTTCGCCTGTTATTGCTCAAATTGAAGGCCTCACTATTTCGGCCAATGTGCCGCTGCCCATTACGGGCACAACCCCTGATATTTTATGGGACGGCGCTAATTTGTTGGGACAGGGCAATGCGCGTTTTGGGGTAATTAGTGGCCTAGACTATGCCAGTGCCACCAGCACCGCAATCGATCCCAATGTTGTTAATCTAACTAGCCTTAATGCGGGTCAACTGACCAGTGGGGCCGTTTATGGTCTTCTCACCAATGAAGGCCAGCGCGGTGTTTTGCGGATTGATGGTACATTGGGTGGCTCGTTGTTAATTTCGTATCGTATTTATGGCGGGTAGTGGTGTGCATATCGCTATAAACGCTCATTTGCTTGCAGCGCAAGGTGGCTATCGGCAAGCAGGGATTCATCGCTACATTCATAGCATGATCACCCATTTACCGCGTGTTGCCCCCGAGGCTAATTTCACCCTATTGGTCAATCATCTTTTGCCCGATGCTTTGCCGCGCACAACGCAGCGCGTCGGTATGAATACTGCTTCGCCGGTGCGTCGCATTTTTTGGGAGCAAGCTCTTCAGCCTTTGGCCTTGCGCCAAATAAAGCCCGATGTCTATCATGCCAGCGCCTTTGTTATGCCCTATGGCTTGCATGTGCCATCGGTAGTAACTGTGTATGATCTCAGTTTTGTGCATTATCCAGACGTGCTGTCGCGGGCGCGGCGGCTCTATTTACAGACCTTCACGCGCAATAGTTGCATCCGTGCTACACGCATCATCGCTATTTCTGAAAGTACCAAATGCGATTTAGTGGCGGAGTGGGGCATTAATCCCTCTAAAATTGATGTGTCGTCGGTGGGGGTTGATCCTGCCTTTCAGCCTTTGCCCGCCGATGAAATCGCTGCGTTTAAGTCAAAGAAAGGCCTGCCAGAACGCTTTCTGTTGTTCATAGGCACATTAGAACCGCGCAAAAATCTGCCGATGTTGTTGCGGGCCTATGCTGCCTTGCCCGCACAAGTGCGCCAAGACTTGCCATTGATATTGGGCGGCGGTAAAGGCTGGCTATATGATGAGATTTTTGCCACTATTGAAGCACTTCAACTAAGTGCAACAGTACACACCCCCGGCTATATTCCGCCTGATGAATTAGTATGGTGGTATAATGCAGCCGATGCTTTTGTCTATCCAACTTTATATGAGGGCTTTGGCTTACCCATTTTAGAAGCATTGTCCTGTGGCAAGCATGTCATTGCTTCCGACAGTTCATCATTGCCCGAAGCGGTTGGAGATAGAGGTGTTTTGTTACCTCCTAGCGATGAAGTGGCATGGACAAACGCCCTACAAGCTGTATATGATCAACCTGCCCAACATCAGACAGCAGCAATAACATGGGCCGCACAATTTACATGGCAACGTGTCGCCCAGCGCACATACGAGAGCTATAAACAGGCTATATTATGACGACTGCAACTTCTTATGAATCAACCGCATCGCAGCGCACTATCGAAAAATCTAGCCCGCTAACACGTTGGCTATTTGCCAAGCGTCAGCATCAAATGGCTGCAATAGATGCTATTTTGATTTGGGTCGCTTTTTCAATCTCATACTACTTGCGCTATAACATTGAGCTTTTTCAGCCTGTGGATGAGGCCAACGACGCGCCTTTTATCCCTTATTTCCCTTACACACTCATTTTTATGGCATGGATGCTGATTGCCAATCAAACCAGCAAGCTCTATTGGCAGCAACGTGGGCGTACATGGACAACTGAACTCTTCCGCATTGGCAACAACGCCACCAACGCAGGCTTGGTGGTGATGGCGCTTAGTTTCTTGTTGCAACCATTGGTGTTTTCGCGCTTGCTCATTTTGCAGGCAGTGATGCTGACGGTGATGCTGTTGGGCGCGGCGCGCCTGATGTCGCGGGTCTTAAAATATCGCTTGCAACGGCACGGCATTGGCGTAGAGCGCGTGTTAATTGTGGGGGGCGCAGAGCTGGGCCGCCACGTTTTGCGGACGCTGGTTGCTCGTCCCGATTTGGGCTATTTGGCTTTGGGCTTTTTGGACGACGATCCCCAACTGGGCACAACCGACTTAGGGCGTGTAAGTGCTTTTGGTGCAATTGGTAACCTGCCGAAGGTGCTAGATGAGCAAGATGTAGAGTTGGTTATTGTGACCTTGCCATGGGAGAGCCATCGGCAAATTGTGAGCATTATCCGTGAGTGCGAAAGCCGCCATATTGCCGTGCGAACCGTGCCCGATTTATTTCAGCTTAACTTGTCGCAAGTACAAATGGAGTTTTTGGGCGGCATTCCTTTGTTTGGTATTCAGCGTGAGCTCGAATTTCATCCAGCCAATCGTTTATTGAAGCGGTTTCTTGATCTGACCATCATTATTTTGGCCTTGCCTCTCCTCATTCCTGTGTTTGGGTTAATTGCATTGGCCATTAAACTGGATTCGGTGGGGCCGGTGTTTTTTGGGCAAGAACGAATTGGTCTCAATGGGCGACCTTTTCGCATTTATAAGTTTCGCTCAATGGTGAATGATGCTGAAAAACACTGGGAAAATGTACTAAAACAAAGCGGCGCGGTCTCGGATATGCGTCGCCCTAAGCTAGTGGACGATCCGCGTATAACCAGTGTAGGGCGCTTTTTACGCAAAACAAGTCTAGATGAACTGCCGAATTTGCTGAATGTGTTAAGGGGCGATATGAGTTTGGTAGGCCCCCGCCCCCAAGTTCGCCGCGAAGTCGAGCTATATGAGACGTGGCACTATCAGCGCCTGAAAGTACGCCCCGGCATGACAGGGATGTGGCAAATTAGTGGCCGCAGCGATATTCCATTTGATGAGATGTGCCTGTTGGATATTTACTACATCGAAAACTGGTCATTAGGACTTGATCTTCAGATTTTGCTTCAAACTGCGCCACGAGTGTTGTTTGGGGTGGGTGCTTACTAGGTGTTATCTATAAGCGTTGAAGGGCCCTTGTAATTTCTGGCGATGTAGAGTGCCGGGCAATTGTATTAAGCCAAACTGCATTTCCATTTGCTTTATGCAAAATAACGCCACTTAACAGGCGATATTGTTTTAGAAAGTCGGCAGCATTTTTAAAGCCATGCCGCACAAAGAAGTCTTCTTGTTTTTGTTCGGCCAATTGGCGCAATTTTAGCGCTGCTTGGCTCAAATCATCTTCTGCCGTCGCATAATCAGCAATCAGCCACAGCATATTAGTGCTGCTAGGCGGCATTTGCCTCACTTTATCCCACAGTACCGCCATTAATTTAGCAATATACATTTCTTTATCACTGCCAGCTAATTCATCACTACGGAATCGGCGAACTTCGATATTGAAAAGCGTATGCGTTTTGAAGGTAACAGTGAAGTCTGGCCCGCGCTGTTTAACGGCCGCATATTTTTCATATTCAAGTGTGAAGCGTTCTTCGCGCAATAGTAATGCGGCGGTTTCTAGCTCGGCCCGAACATCTTTTAGGCCAGCTTCATCGCGCACATTTTTTAACTTAGCACGTATTTTGCTACGATAGTAAGTGGCAAATGTCCTAAAGCGGCGCGATTCTCTCGCCCACATCTCAAACTCAGCATAGAATGCAGATTGTTTGCCATCAAAAATATCATTTAGCAGATTGTCTAGGGTGGTCATCGGTTAGACCTTGTGCCCTACTATCGCGCACAATGAATGTTTATTGAAGTCGCTTTCAAAGGCTTTTTAATAGCCTCGCAAGCTCTCCAAAAATTCTTCATTGGTTTCGCTGCGGCGCATTTGTTGCAAAATGCGCTCTGTTGCATCCACAATATCGTCCTCGGCTTCTTTTACCAACATGTCAAACATGCGGCGCAACAACCACACCCGTTGCATAATATCTGGGCCC
>CAZLPC010000223.1:4183-5711 GCA_964561305.1 uncultured Anaerolineae bacterium | reverse complement strand
GGGGCCCAAAATACCGAGCCGTTTGGTGGCTTTCGTATCTACTTCAATACACCGATCAATCCCGACTCCATCGAAGATCGGATTGTGCTCGATCCAGAACCATTCCGAATCTATGACAAGTACTATTATAGCTATGACAATAGCTATGGTGTTTTCTTTGACCTAGAACCCAGCACAACCTATAACGTGCAAATTTTGGCGGGCATCGAAGACATCTATGGTAATCCCATTGATAGCACTCAACAAATTACTTTTACGACTGCGCCTTATGGACCAGAAGTGACGATTAATGCGCCAAATTATGCGGGCTTATATAATGGGCTTGCCGATTCGACACGGATTTTCATCACGCATCGTAACATCAGCCAACTTGATTTAGAATTGTCGAGGCTCGATCTCAACACATTGGGGCAAATTTTAGGGCCCAATGGTTATACGTTGCGTTATAGCTATGAGCCTTCGCCCGACCGTTTGATTCGCTCGTGGACAACGCCTGTCTCGTCGCAACTTAATCAGCGCCGCTATGAATTGCTATTTTTATCAGAGCAAGGCCCTAGTGGCGTAACCAACATCCAATGTGTGGGTGCGCCCCAGACACGTCTTGCGGTGGGTGCAACCGGCCAAGTGAACCAAGACGATAGTAGCCCTAATCGGGTCCGTAATGCGCCCAATTTGGGCGGCGGCATTATTGCCGAGTATGCGCCGGGGGTGTCGTTCCAAATTGTGAATGGCCCCATTTGTGCCGATGGCTATTTATGGTGGGAAATTTTTAACCCTGCCGATAATTTGCAAGGTTGGATGGCCGAAGGCAACCTAAGCCAATATTTTATTGATCCGCTTACCGTACCCGCCACCCCCGCAACTGAAGGCGAGGCACTGCCACCACTCGCACCGGGCATCTATTTCTTGCGCGTGTCGGCCCCAGAAACCCAACAACAAGGTTATGATATTCAACGCCATGCTTTAATTGTGGCTACAGTGAACCTGACCTTCAAGTTTAGCCAAGACAGCGCCCTTGTATGGGTGACAGACATGCTTAATGGCCAACCTGTTGCCAATGTTCCTGTCACATTTTATGACAGCGGCTTTAATACCATTGCAACCGTTAATACCGATGCCGACGGCTTGGCGCGGGCGGCCATCCCGTCTCAGCGTACGCTCTATGATTCGTTGTTTGCAGTGGTGGAAGCGCCTGATCAATTTGGTTTTGTATCGGGTGAATTTTCTCAAGGCATTGATCCGTGGGCATTTAATATTGTCCCCAACTTTCAGCCCAGCCCCGAGACCGTTTATCTCTATACCGACCGCCCCATTTATCGGCCCGGCCAACCTGTATATTATCGCGGCATTTTCCGCTATCAAGATGATGTAACCTATAGCGTTCCGCGTGATTCGATTGCGATGGAATTAAATGTTTTCAACGTCGAAGGCGAAATTGTGGATAACCGCAGGATACGCCTAAGTCCTTATGGCACTTTTTCGGGCGATTTTATGCTGGATGAAGATGCCACATTGGGTTACTATCGCA
>CAZLPC010000223.1:920-4173 GCA_964561305.1 uncultured Anaerolineae bacterium | reverse complement strand
TCGCATTGCTTTAACTGCGCCCATGTTGCCCGAAGACCTCTATCCCCGCGAGTACGGTGTTGGCTTCAATGTAGCCGAGTACCGCGCCCCCGAATTTTTAGTAGATGTTATCCCTGCCCAGCCCGAAGTGACACAAGGCAACACTATTCAAGTCAGCATCGAAAGCCGTTACTTCTTTGGTGCACCTGTTTCTAATGCCGATGTCGAGTGGACAGTATTGAGCAACAGCTATTTCTACAACTATAGCGGGCCGGGCAACTGGCAATTTATAGACTATAACTATGACGATGGCCCGTTCTCGTTTTATGAGGTGGACCGTGGACGCATTGCCAGTGGAAGCGGCACAACCGACGCTGAGGGACGCTTGACCATCGAGCTACCCGCCGAATTGGGCGACAAAACCCAAAGCCAACAATATATAATCGAAGCCACGATTGTTGACGAAAGCGACCTGCAAGTGTCGGGCCGTACCCAAGTGGTCATCCATCAAGGCGCATACTATGTGGGCTTGGCTCCCACCGAATATGTCGGCCGCGAAGGTGATGAAATGACCGTTAATGTTCTGACTGTGGGTTGGGAAGGCGACATTGCCGCCGAGCGTACTGTCGAATATCGTATTGTCGAGCGACGCTGGGCCAGTGTGCAAGAAGAAGATCCCAATGGTCGCACGGTTTGGACATTTGAAGTGGAAGAAATTGATGTAGCCGATGGCGCTGTCGTAACAGATGCCGATGGCCGCGCTCAGATTAGTTTTATACCCCCCACGGGTGGAACATACAAAATTTATGCCGTTAGCCGCGATGAAAACGGCAACCGCATTAATAGCAGTGCTTTTGTGTGGGTGACAGGTCGCCAATATATCGCGTGGCGGCAACAAAACAGCAACCGCATTGACCTCATTTCGGATGCTGACGAGTATGCAATTGGCGACACTGCTGAAATTTTGATTGCTAGCCCCTTCCAAGGTACAACCACTGCCCTCATTACGGTCGAGCGTGGCGATATTTACCAGACCGAGGTCATTACCCTCACCAGCAATTCGTATGTTTATGAGTTGCCTATTGTCGAGGAATTTGCCCCCAATGTGTTTGTATCGGTTACGTTGGTTAAAGGCGTAGACGAAACCACCAATTATCCACAATTCCGTACCGGTCTAATTCAACTAGACGTTGAAATCAACCGTCTGTGGATGAATGTAGAGGTTACGCCCCAAATACCAGCTGGTGTGACACCCGGTCCCGGCGATACCTTGACGCTAGCTATCAAAGCAACCGACTGGCAAGGTAACCCCGTACAAGCTGAGGTCGGTATTGGTGTCACCGACTTGGCAATTTTGACCTTGGCCGATCCAAATACACGTACCTTGATCGAGCATTTCTATGGCCAACAAGGCATCGGGGTACGAACAGCCACTAGCCTAACCGTTTTGGTGGATCAAGTGACACAAACCATTATTGACACCATTAAAGGTGGTGGCGGTGGCGGTGGCGAAGATGGCATCTTCACGGTGCGTCAAAACTTTGTGGATACACCTTTATGGGAACCCGCAGTTGTAACCGATGAAAACGGCGAAGCCACTGTGACAATTACCTTGCCCGACAACCTGACCACTTGGCGCATTGATACGCGAGCTATTACACGCGGTGCTGACGGAGCGCCGATGTTGGTGGGGCAAGACCTAACCGATTTCATCAGTAGCAAACCCTTGCTGATTCGGCCTGTTACGCCGCGCTTTCTGATTGTAGATGATGAAGCTACACTGGGCGCAGTAGTCAATAACAACACTGACGATGAACTAACAGTTGAAGTGCAAATGCAAGGCAGTGGCTACGATATTTTGCGCGGTGAAACCATTGAAACCGTGACGATTCCTGCCGGTGGGCGGGCCCGGATGGACTGGTTAGTGCGCGTGCAAGATGTTCGGGCGGTTGATGTGTTTTTTGCTGCTCAAACAACCGATGGTAGCCTGCAAGACGCAGCCCGCCCCGGCGTGGGCACAGGTGATGAGCGTGTGTTACCCGTCTATCGCTATGCTGCACCTGAAACAGTCGGCACAAGCGGCACATTGCGCGGCCCCGAATCAGTCACTTTCACTGAAGTGATTGCACTGCCCCTGAACTTAGATGATACCCGTGGCAATCTGAGTGTGAAGATTGATAGCTCGTTGGCAGGGCCGGCCATAGATAGCTTCGACTATCTAGAAACCTATGCTGCGGTGGGTATTGAAGGCACAGTCAGTAGCTTCTTGCCCAATATTTTCACCTATCAAGCCTTGCGACAACTTGGTGTGGATAATCCTGACCTGAAAAACAACCTTGATCGGCGCGTTAACTTTGCATTACAACGCCTCTATACCCAACAACACGTAGATGGCGGGTGGGGTTGGTTCCCTGAAGATGAGTCTGATGAGTTGCTGACCGCCTATGCCGTCATGGGCTTGGTGACAGCACAAGAAGCTGGCTATCCTGTTGGTCAGCGCACTATCGAACGTGCCGTTGGCTTTTTGAACACCTATCTAGTGAGTACCGATACTGTGCCGCTTTCAAACATGCCCGCATGGCAAATCAATCGGCGGGCCTTCATCCTTTATACCCTCAGCTATGCCCAACAAGGCAACGCCTCGCGCTTGGCTTCGCTCTATGACACCCGCCAATTGCTGAATGTTGAAGGCAAGGCCTTTTTGATGATGGCGATGTATGCCATGAATCCTACCGATTCGCGCCTAGCGACACTAGAAAGCGATCTACTGTCGGCAGTATCAGCGAGCGCATCGGGGGCATTTTGGCAAGAGGTCACCAGTTCGCGCAATTGGACGACACAAACCCGCGCTACTGCTTTGGCATTGATGGCCCTCACCCAATATAATGCCGATAACGCTTTGTTACCGAATGTGGTGCGCTGGTTAATGGTGGCCCGCGATGCAGACGGCTGGGAAACCACCCAAGAGACTGCATGGGCCGTACTATCGCTGACCGAGTGGATGCTAGCCTCTGGCGAGTTAAACCCAGATTATGTGTTCGATGTGCGCTTAAATAGCGAGCCATTGATAGATGGACAAGCAACATCCGCTACCGCTATCAACAGCACAACGGCACAGGTGGATGTGGCACAGCTATCACAAGATGCTGTGAACCGTCTGAGCTTGTTTAAGGATGAAGGGGCCGGCAGCTTATATTACACCGCCCACCTGACAACCTTCCAAAATGTACCCGACATTGCACCTGTATCACGCGGGGTCATCGTCAATCGTCAG
>CAZLPC010000223.1:0-910 GCA_964561305.1 uncultured Anaerolineae bacterium | reverse complement strand
TAGCCCAGTGACTGGTGGGCGTGTGGGCGATGAAATTACCGTCACACTAACCATCATCGCACCCAACGACCTAAACTTTGTAGTGGTCGAAGACCCCATCCCCGCAGGGGCCGAAGCTGTTGATCCACGTTTGGCCACCACCAGCATTGCTTCAGAGGGGCCATCAGTTGAGCGTGTGGGCGATGAGTCATTTAATTACTTTTGGGGCTTGCGATACTTTTCGCGCATTGAGTTCCGCGACGAAAAAGTGACCATGTATGCCACCTTTTTGCCACGCGGAACCTATACTTTCACCTATACACTGCAATTGGGTTTAGTGGGATCATATAATGTTGTGCCACCCACTGCCCGCGAGTTCTATTTCCCGGAAGTGTATGGACGTGGGGCCGGCCAACTGTTCGTCATAACACCAGAAGAATCGTCTACAGAATAGCCTTTCAAATTTTTTATAGGGGGAGCCATGCTCTCCCTATAAACTTCAGACACAGTTTTGCATTGTGGCCTTGTTAGACCCTGCTGCTGATGTGTAAGATGCAAGGTATCGCTTTCTCTTCAGCCACCGCAGGGCACTTAGTATGAAGCACAAGGTTTTACTAGAAGGTCGCCAAATCACCTATACAGTACGTATCAACCCCCGTTCTAAGCATGTACGGATAAAGGTTGATCCGATTGTTGGTGTGAAAGTGATATTGCCGACTGGCACTAAGAAAAAAGCTGATGCAATTTTGCAAGAAAACGCAACATGGGTTCTGAAGCATCTGGATCGGTTTGCCGAGCAAGTTCCCCAACGCGATTATCTTGAAGGCGATACACTGCCATTTTTGGGCACAGAACACCCTCTGCACATTATCCCCAACGCCAACGCCGCAATCACCACCATTAAACGCCACCAAGACACGCTCATCATTCG
>CAZLPC010000222.1:0-5716 GCA_964561305.1 uncultured Anaerolineae bacterium | reverse complement strand
CCATATCATCGGAACGGGCGTTACGAGTTGTGCCGCGCTTGGCTTTGCCAACAGCAGTCCGAGTAGCGGCTACAATTACAGCTTCACGCATGGTAAATTCTCCGTTAAAAATCTGCACATGGAAAGGATATATTGATTATATTATAAATCAAACGATGATTCAATTAAGCATTTTAAGGTTTTCAAGCGTCAGTAAGGCGGTGCTTGCCATCGAAAAATGAGTCATGTATCTTGGGCATGGCTATTAGATGCCATTTACCAGAAAATACTCGAAAGGTGGGCCTATGTTTAGCCATATAGATAAAGGCTATAAATGTTTAATGTGCGGAATCGTGCAGGGAACTCGTGAACCCATTACACAGCCTGAAGATGTCATCTGGCGTACTGATCATATCATGGCATTTATTGCCTCGCATTGGTGGCCAAATAATCCCGGTCATGTCATCATTATCCCCAATGTTCACTACGAGGCGATCTATGATGTGCCGCCCGATATAGGTGGGGCTATTTTTGAGGCTTCGCGACAAATTGCCATTGCATTAAAGCGCGTGTATCAATGTGATGGCACATCCACCCGACAGCACAACGAACCTGCTGGCTATCAAGAAATATTCCATTATCATCTGCATGTGTTTCCGCGCTATTATGGTGATTGTCTTTATGATCTCACGTCTCAAAGACGCGAAAGCACCGCTTCTGAACGAATGCCTTATGCCCAAAAATTGCGAGCATATTTTGATGAATACCGATCGGGCATTATAAGTAAATAAAAGGAAAGCTATGTATACACGACAACATCCGATGGGGCGTTATAAAAAGCGTAATTGGAGCAGTGGATGCTTGATGGTATTTGTTGTTATTGGGGTTGGGGTTGGCATCTTGTTGTTCAGAGACAACCCACTGACACCAGCAGCAACCGTACCAGCCGAACAATTGATGAGCAACATTGCCACCGTCAACGCGATGATGGAGAATGCGTCGTCATCTAATGAGGTTTCTAATCTGCCGCCTGCCGACGCTAACTTTGCCAGTGAGCCAAAGCTCTTTCTGCCCGATGTAATAACAGGCAGCATCATTCAACCAGTGTCACGTACTGAAGAAGGCTGGAACATAGCCGCCTTACAAAACACAGTTGGACATTTAGAAGGCACAGCATGGTTAGGCGATAGTGGCAACACTGTTTTGGCCGCCTATTATGAAGATGCCCTAGATCAACCCGACGTGTTCTATTATCTTGCTGAGATTAGCATTGGTGATCAAATTACCATTGAAGATGGCAGCCCCGAAAATCGGAGTGTTTATGTGGTGATAGATGTCTTCACCACCACCCCCGATGACGATAGCGCTTTAAGTGACACCGCCGCCCCACGCCTAACCCTTATAGCCAGCGACAGTTGGAACCCCAACCGAGAAAACCCCATTGATCCCATTGTGGTCATTGCCGAGCCACTACAGAGCTAGGCCACTGGCTCAATCAAATCGGGGCCATCATAGCTAGCGTTGTTCACCTTCTTTGAAACGGGATAAGCCATCATTGCTTCGGACGGAAAAGGCTGCAATAAGTCCGAGAGTTGGGCTGGGTCTTGCACATCTCGATCCAGCCATACATCAAAATGTTCTTGGGGCAAAATAACGGCCATGCGGTGGTGCATGGTTTTTAGCAGGTCGTTGGGTACGGTGGTGATGATGGTACAAGTTAAAATGGGTTCTTGTGTGGCAGGGTCTACCCAGCGATCCCATAATCCTGCCAAGCCAAATAGCCCGCCATTTACCAAGCGAACATACATCGGCGTTTTGCTGCCATCGGCATTTTTGCGCCATTCATAGAAGCCATCGGCCACCACTAGGCAGCGCCGCAATTTAAACGATTCGCGGAAGCTAGGTTTTTCTGACAGGGTTTCGGCGCGGGCGTTAATCAGCTTGCTGGCAATGCTGCTGTCTTTTGACCAACGCGGGATAAGCCCCCATTTCATCCATGCAATGGCGTTTTGATCGGCAGGATTGCGCCCTACGGTCATTACAGCCTGTGTAGGGGCAACATTATATCGCGCTTGCAGTGTAGCGTCCTCAGGGGGGGTGGCAAGGTTAAAGGTCGAGGCAATCAGCGCAGGATCGGTGATGGTATTGGTATAACGCCCACACATATTTACGCTTCCTTATGAGACTCTTCTTGTCCGTTGTCTTGCTGCGAGAGAAAGGTCAGGCGCTCGCTGATCATATCAATCATTGCTTGTAGGCCGTCTAGGTCTTCATCAATCAATTGTAAAAACTCTAGGCGCGAATAGACGCTATAGTAGACGCTTAATGAAGGCGGTGTAAACTCAATAGCATCTTTAAGGCGTTCATCAGCGATAGACCGATTACCTAAAATTAGCTCAATTTGTGCAAGATCAAACAACGCCCAATAATCGGACGGGGTATCGTTGATGCGGCGCTCGGCATTGCGCTTGGCAGTTCGCAAATATTGATCGCGCAGGTCATTTTGACCTTCTTCAAAATATAACAACCCCAAATTGACAAATGGATACGAACGCCCCGGCGTAACTTTTGCAGCTTGTTTATAGCGTGCTATCGCCTCAAATATCCGCCCTTGCCGACGATACAAGCTGCCCAGTGTTCCTTGATAAGACTCGCCATCATTATTAAGTAATTTATCATCTAACTCTAGGGCTGTCAGCAGTTTTTCTTCGGCCATGTTGTAATAGCGAATTTGTTGGCCGCGATTTTTAGTCGTTAGCTCGCCCAATCGCCGATAGGCCAAGCCCAAACTAGCGATGGCTACTGCAAAAGATGGCTCTACTTCTAGGGCTTCTTCAAGTTTTTGGGTGGCTTCTCGAAATTGACCTTTGGCCATCAAAAGCGAACCAAACAAATAGTTATTGGTGTAGTTTTTGGGATCGAGCGCATAGGATTTCGCGCATTCTACCAATGCCGCATCAAGGTTGCGCTCGCGCATTAGTTGCTCTGCCAATGAGTAGCGTTCTAGGGCTTCAAGTTGACGCTGGGCGTTGCGGGCCTCATCCCGAATTTTGATAAACTCTAGCTCAAAGGTATACAAGCGGGCCTCGCGCTGGCGCAAATTCGATTCGGCTTCTTCTAGGCGGGCTTTGGTTTCCTCAAACTGACTTCGCAATTCGTTTACATTGCTCAGTCCAAATATGGCAGCGGCCGCCACGGCCACCGTAATTAGCACCGATGCGCCTTCTAAAAATGATAAAATCAGTTCCGCCGAGTTTATCGCATCATTGGCACGTTCTAAGACAATGTCGGCCCGTTCATCGGTGGTGGTGGCTTGGCGCGAAATATCGGCATAGCTTCGATCACGGGTTTCGGTGTACCACAGCCACAAGGCCAGCACAGCTAGCAAAATAGCAAGTGTCGGCAAAACGGTTGTAATGAACAGCTTTGAAAAACTTTGTATAGGAGTAGTTGTAGTAGATTTTATATGGGGTATCGGTTGCTGAGAGGTCATCCTCTTACCTTATATCGTCTAGGTTATTTGATAAGTAGATAGCAGAAATTTGTACCCTATTTGACCACACCTGACCAAAAATAAACAAACTTTGAAAGATCGCTAGTGCTCTTAAACTTTTGCGGTATACTTATCTTGTTTCGGAACTTTGTGAAGATTTTGCATTCTAAATGCGCGTATGATACAAGGAGAACTCCTTACCATGAATAAAGTTCGTTCATTGTTTTTAATTCTAGTCCTTTTGATTCTGGCTGTAGCCCCAATGGGTCCAGCAATTGGCCAAGATGACGGCGAAGAAGAAGAAAGCGGCCTTGATTTATTTGCGGCAACTACCGTTGCCCAAAGCGGGCTAGCTGTCTATACCGAACCCGACCTTAGCTCAGAAGTTATAACCTCACTTGGTAGTGGGTTGTTGGTCGGTGTTTTAGAGACCGAAGGCATTTGGTCGAAGATTGTCACCTCTGATGGCGTAGTAGGGTGGACATTTACCAATCGTTTGAGTGTTGATGAAGATAGCTTCGGCTTTGAGAACTTCTTAGCAGATACTGCATTTGCCAATGTTGCCGCTTCCAGTGCACTGGCCATTTATGCTGAACCTAGCATTTCGGCTGATGTGTTAACCACTGTTGCGCCTCAAACAACTCTCTACCGCATCTTCGTCACCGAGGACAATCTGTTTGCGTTTGTCGTTTTGGAAGATGGCACTACAGGTTACGCCTTTCGTGCAGACGTAACGGTTAACACCCCCCGTGCTGTGGGTACAGGCACATTGATTGAGGATCGCGTGTTGTTCCGCAGTGCCCCTGAACAAGGCGACAACATCATTAGCCCCTTGTCATTGGGTGATGAAGTGTTGATTGTGGATGTGACTGATAACTTCCGTTGGTACGAAGTCCGCATTGATGGTGAAGAGGGTTTTGTGGCCACCCGTTTTGTTGAGACCGATGCCTTCGATCTTACCATTGCTGGTATCGCCGAATTGGCCGGTTTTGACACCTTGTTGGCGGCGGTTGCGGCGGCTGATCCATTAGTAGCTGACGCTCTCACCAGTCCTGAATCTAACTTGACCGTGTTTGCCCCCACCAACGAAGCCTTTGAAGCCTTGGGCGAAGATACCCTCAACGCTGTATTGGCCGATCAAGAACAACTGACCAGCATTTTGCTGTTTCATGTGATTGACGGCGCTTTCTTGGCTGCTGATGTAGTGGCTGCGGCTGGTGATGACAACGAACTCACTGTCCCCAGCTTGCTAGAAGGTGATAACCTCACCATCACTATTGATGCTGAAGGTAATGTGTTTGTGGATGGCATCCAAGTGGTGACCTTCGACATTCAAGCCAGCAATGGCGTGATTCATGTTATTGAAGGCGTGTTGTTGCCCGACGGCGAATAAGCCACCGCGTAACACCAGCACTTGAAATAAAAAATAGGCGGAGTTTAACCTCCGCCTATTTTGATCACTTCACGAAATACCCAATCAGCAATTATTGTTGGCGATAGGGCAAAGCCAGCCGCTTTTCTGCCAACAGAAGGATCAATTGTTGCACCAATGGATAATCTTGGAACAACGAATAAGTCATCAGGTTTTCCCAAAAGTCATCTAATGATTGAAAGCCCACTTTTTCATACTCAAAGGTCTGAATCAGCAATTCGAGTTTATCGGCTACTTTGACAATTTGGCTTTCGAGGGTTTGGCCGCGCTCATATTCTTCCCATATCTCAACATAAAAGCCGCCAATATTGCCAAAAGGATTAGTCATGTCTTCCATTGCTTCGCGCTCGGCAACTTCTTTAACTGCATCTGGAATATAGCGCATGGCCGGATAAGGAATATCACCGATCTGCGACTCGGCAACATCGTGCAACAAAGCCATCCGCATCACACGGGTCACATCAATGGCAAGGCCTTGTTCGTTTAACATATCGGATAACACCATAGCCAATAATGTCATCCGATAGCTGTGTTCGGCAATGGTTTCTGGATGCTTTAGGCCACGCAGAAGCCAGCCAGTGCGTGGCAAAACCTTCATACGCCCAACTTGCTCCATAAATTGTAAAAGGGTTTTAGCATCCATTTCGACTATCCTCTGCTATAATAAGTGTTGAACACAATACCGCTATTTACGCTATCCAGACGAGAAATTAGCTTTTACCTTACCATATTTTTGCTTAAGGTTTATTAAAGCCTAGCCTAACACTTCCCAAAGAGTCAATGAAAAATTCTTTGCAACCCAGCCCCACCAA
>CAZLPC010000221.1:0-5720 GCA_964561305.1 uncultured Anaerolineae bacterium | reverse complement strand
CGAAGAAAACGGGTACGCCGAACGTCTGATGCGAACCCATCAAAGAGGAGTTGATTTATCCGACTACGAAGATTTTCCGCACGCTTACCGGTCTATCGGGCGTTTTTTGGAAGATGTCTATACACAGAAACGCATTCATTCGGCACCGTGCTATCGCACACCCACCGAATTTGAGGCACGCTGGTTGATGCAAACAGCCCAACCAGTCCTAAAATAAGATCGGCTCAGTAGATCACAATTTGGTGCTTTGGGCTGTGCTTATGTGCTCGCCCATGCTTTTTTCTAAAAATGTGATCTACTGAGCCTAATTTTGTGTCCAACTTTTTGGGTTCACTACACCCTATGCTACGGTTGCCCAAAATATTGCTCGAACAAGTCGTGATCGGGCACTTGCGTGAGCGCGGCCGCCGTTTCATAGAGCATCGGATCGATCTCATAATAGTCATTGCCAGAGGGGTCGCGGCGCTGGTTGAAGAAGGCCACCCAGTTAAGGCCGTCGTGACGGCGTAACATCAGCGTGAAAACGCCAGCCAAACTGCCAATATGCCATGTGTTATACCACGCCGCCACCGGCCGCACATCCCACCCACAGCCATAATAGCTGCCATATTGGTTGGCCCCAAAGTTGGGTTGCCGAAACATCAGGCGGATCGAGTCGGCACTGAGCAGTGGACTATTAAAAACGTCGTCGAAGGCTGTGCTAAACCGCGCCATATCCACTACCGAAGCCAACCACCCTGCACTGCCCACCATGTTTTCAAGATTATAGCCGCCATAGGGCCACGACAGCGGCCCCGAGGGGTCTATGACATTGGCACGCGGCAAGCGATTGGTGCTGTTATAATAGCTCACTTCGTTGGGCGCGCGCCCAGCCGAGAGGCTGCGGGCCAGCCGCATGTTGCGGATGCCCAAGGGCGCTAGTACGTTGCCTTGTATATAGGCCTGATAGCTTTGGCCGGTGGCGGCTTCTATCACTAGCCGCAGCAACTCATAGCCCAAATTGCTATAGGCATAGCGCGTGCCGGGGTCAAAGTCTAGCGGTTGGGCCGCCATGTAGGTCAAAATATCAGCGAGGGAAATGGGCATTGCAATGCCCAGCGCGGCGCTAATTTGCACGTCACGAAACATCGGATCAGACGATTCGGTGCGATCAAAGCCCGCGCTATGCTGAAGCAGATGCAAAACGGTGATGTTGTCCCAACGCGGATCGCGGCGGGCGCTGTTTTCGGCCACAATTGGCACTAAATTGGTGAGGCGCGTGGTCAGGGTCAGGCGGCGTTGCTCGATCAGTTGCAAAATGGCGGTGGCCGTGATGGGCTTGCTGAGGCTGGCAATGCGAAACAACGAACTCGGCACAACCAACTCGTTATTATCAGCGCCATAATTATAGCCCCGCGCCGTCATCAAGCGCCGTTGCCACGTCAATGCAAACGCGCCGCCGGGGATGTTGCGGGCCCGCATGAAATCCATCATCACTTGATCGAAGGCGGCCAACACATCAATCGTATTGCCAGTGGTGCGCCAGCGCGATTCTTGACTAAAAACGGGGGCGCTGTGTTCAATAAGCGGTAACGTGGCCACAAGGCCAACTAATTTAAGGAGATCACGTCGAGTCAACATGATGGCAGCCTTTAAAATCCTTCAAAATGCACTATTGGTTGACGATGCTGGCATTATTTTTAGCAGATTTGGCAGCATTCGCCCAGATGATGTGGCCCTAGCGTAAGCCAATCATCGGCTGGGGCAGCGGCCTGTGCCATTGGCAACACTCACGCCCTACTCAAAACGCGCCTTAAAATCATCTATGGCATCTTGCAGGTCGTCGGCAACATGAAACAGATCGTCGCTGCTACGCAGTGTTAAAATGGGCAATAGCGCCTGCTTCATTTGCTCAAAGTCATCATCGGCGGTCATTTGGTCAGCATAATAGCTTTCATGCACCATCCAGCCATACACGCCACACGTAATGGCTACGGGGGCCATTTTGCACTGAATTTCGAGCGTGATGCGTGCGCCGTCGGGGTGTTCTTCGTCGCGCACAATGCGCCCGCCGGCAGGGCCTTTTTGGTCTAGGGTTTTGCCCAATTCATAGGGTATCCATTCGGTCATGGTGTATAAACGTCCCTTGTTGTTCAAAAAATTCATCCCCATACGATAACGCAAAGCCAGCGCCGCGTCTAGTAGGGGTGGGAATAGGAAATAGGGATTAGGTTTTTAGCGTTGTAGGCGGATACATCGAACAGCCCTTATGCGAAAACCGCATGGCCGCGCCATTGTAGGGGCAACGCCTGCGTGCTCGCCCATGTTTTTTCATGAATATGTGAACGACTGAGGTTAGGTTTTTATGCCATGCAGGGGCTGACTGCGCGTGTCAACCCCTGCATGGCGTTATTCAGGCGGGTTTGTGTGGCTTAGTCGGTGTCGGCGCGGAAGGCCCCGCCCCCTGCCCCCTTTTGCAACAACACATCAAAGGCGTTTTGATCGCCGCCGCCAATGCGCTGAAAGATTTGTTGGGCGCGGGTGGCGGCTTGTTGGCTGCTGTGGCCCACGCGCCCCGACCGACGGGCCGGCAACAACGCCGCCAAGCGGGCCGCATCTTGGGCTAGCGCGCTGAGGTCGTCGCCCTGCAACCGATCTGCTAGTTCGGGGGGCAGGCCGTGTTGCAGCGCGGCCAACAGCTGTTGGCGGGCGCGGCGTTCTTGAGTGGCGGTGGCGGCGGCAGCATCGCGTTCTTGCTGCAAGTCCGTAAGTTGGGCGGCCAGTTGGGCTTGGTGTTCGGCGTGCAGTGCCTCGCGCAAGGCCGCCAAGTGGGCCGCCAGTTCGTCGGGAGTATAGTGGGTTTCGGATGAATTTGGGTTTTGGTCAGTCATGGGGTATCCTTTCAGTTTGTAGTTTTCAGTTGGTGGTTGATAGTTGGTAGTTGGCAGCCAGAGAAGTGGGCGGCTGTGACACGTAGCCTTGTCTCGTCAACAAGTGGCAATTGCCGCGCCTGACCTCACCCCCCAAACCCCCCTCTCCGAATCGCGACAAAAGCGGTCGCTAGGAGAGGAGGGCTTAAATAGCGTGTTGATGCAGGATGGTTGGCATTGGACGGCTGAAAGTCCCCTCTCCCCGCATAGCGGAAAGCGGAGAGGGGATTTAGGGGTGAGGTCAGATGCGATAATTTGACAGCGGTTGTGCTTCACCGGACAGCAATGAGCTACCCAGACGTGATCGCCTCGTTTTAGACTCAAAACGCTAACTTAAACTGCCAACTATTAACTATCAACTATCAACTATTGACTTAAAAAGGAGCATTGATGCGATTAGATCTGCCACGTTTGCGCGAACGTTTTGGGGCCGTGTTGTTTTATGGCCTACAGTCGGTGTACGCCTTAGATAGCGGCTTAATTGCCGATGAAGGCCTTAGTCAAAAAGAAGATGCCATTCAGCGCCTGCCCTATGAGCTATTGCACGCCCAACTGAGCGACATGGTGATTGTTGTGCCCATTTTTGAAGAGCGCCTGCGATTATTAGATGGCGTGTTGGCGGGCATCCCTCATGCGTGCAAGATCATTGTGGTCAGCAACAGCAGCCGCGAACCCATTGATCGCTTCGAGCTAGAAAGCGACCTCGCCCGCACCTTCAACGCCTATACCCACCGCGACATCAGCATAGTGCACCAACGCGACCCGCTTTATGGGCAGGCTTTTGCCGAAGCAGGTTATACTGACCTCTTGGACGAGCAAGGTCTGATTCGGCCCGGCAAAGCCGAAGGCATGATTTTGGGGATTATGTTGGCCCAAATGACAGGCCGCCGCACGGTGGGCTTCATAGACTCTGATAATTATTTTGCTGGCTCGGTGCTAGAATATTGCCAACTGTATGCGGCGGGCTTTGCCATGTCTAAAGGCAAAGACTTTGCCATGGTGCGCGTGTCGTGGGCCCACAAGCCCAAAATTGTCGAGAACAACCTCTATTTTGCCAAATGGGGGCGCTCCTCGGTCATTACCAACGAGTTTTTAAACCGCCTTGTCAGCCACTATACGGGCTTTGAGACCGAAGCCATCCGCACCGGCAACGCTGGCGAACACGCGCTGACGCTGGAACTGGCAATACAGATGGCGCATTCATCGGGCTATTCGATTGAACCCTATCAATTGGTTTACTTGATGGAGCAGTTTGGGGGCATCGAACCGCCCGAAACAGTGCTGGGGCTGCAATCCGTCATCCGCAACACCGCCAACGTCTATCAAGTCGAGTCGCGCAATCCGCATTTGCACGAGTATAAGGGCGAAGAACATGTGGATCGCATGATTGAGGCTTCTCTCAGCGTGATCTATCACTCTTATCTGTGTCCACCCGCCCTAAAAGCCGAGATTAGACAAGCCCTCGCCGACCGCAAAATACGGCCGATCACCGAAGAAATCCCGAAAATGCGCCAATATCCCCCCTTAGCCGGATTAGACATGGGCGCGTTTCAGCGCGTGGCCGAGGATCAAGTAAAGCCCCCCACCAAAAAGCCGCGCTAGCGACCGAGCAAAAATTATCAATATACAGTTGCCCGCCCGCAGCTAAAACCTGCGGGCTACATTTCTAAACCCTCGTTGCGGCTGTGAATCCCGCATAGCCGCGCCATCGGAGGGGCGCCACATTTGGCGACCGCATGACGACATAACATCTATAAACCCCCAATTTTGGACGACTTTGTAACACTTGGCCACGATCAGCAATATAACTTGCGATAACCAACGACACCTTAACCCAGTGTCATATAATAGTAACCACCTGTAAAAGGGAGTGTACATGCACACCAAACGTCTTATCCACTTGTTTTTGATTGCACTATTAACCGTGTTGCCGTTGGCGGGCTTATTGGCGACCCCGCGCACCGCCGCAGCGCAAGGGGCGGCGGGCATCCCCATCGAATTTGAAGGCCCCGTCGAGTCCGTTGCTGCCGACAGCGCCACCATTGGCGGCTTCGCCATTGATATTAGCCTGTTGCGCTTTGAAACACCTTTGGCCGTGGGCGATACTGTGCGCGTGGTCGGCTTTTTGCAAACCACCGGAACCATCATCGCGGTGGGCGTTTTTCCGATTGCTGCCGATGACGACGACGACGACGACGATGATGATACACAGCGCGTGTTGGTCATTGTGGGGGCTGTCGAGGCCCTCGATGCCACCAGCATCACCATTAATGGCTTGCCGATTGATCTGAATGGCCTCGTGCTAGACGCTGATATTGCAGTTGGCGTAGTGGTCGAAGTGGAACTGACCATTGCACAGGGTGGGGCCTTGCTGGCGGTGCGCGTAGCCGTGGCAGGCGCTGATGATACCCCCCCCACCGACGATGATGACGACGATGATGATGACGATCAAGACGATGATTTCGACTATGACGACATCATTATTGTGATTGAGGGCCCTGTTCAATCTATTGATCTCAACGTGATTGTCATTTATGGCTTCACCTTCATCTTAGAAGGCGATTTGGCAGTATTGGACGAGCTGCAAATTGGCGATTATGTGCGCGTAGAAGGCAACGCCAGCTTTGACGACGACGATGACGATGACGACCGCCGTGGCGGCCTAACGATTGTGATTGTGGTTATCAACATCACCATTATTCAAATTGACGTGAACGTTGGCGGCCCCACTGGTGGCGGCGGCGGTGGTGACGATGACGATGACGATGATGACGATGACGACGATGACGACGATGATGATGATGACGATGA
>CAZLPC010000220.1:0-5750 GCA_964561305.1 uncultured Anaerolineae bacterium | reverse complement strand
TGGCTGATCAAAATGACATCGGCGGGAGGGCTGTCTTCCAAAATGCGCCACGGGGCAATATAAATGCGCGGTGAGGCTTCAATACGGAATGTGGCGTGTCCGTGCCAATGAATCTTTTCAATCATAGCGTGCTTCCCTATGCTAGTCTGTATGTGGTGTGCGTCGAAAAATTGCTTTAAGTGGATTAAGCTACGTTAAACTATGCAACATTGTACCCCTAGGCCACAAGCAGTTGTCAAGCAGTGAACCGCACATATCAGGAAAGCGTAGGCTATTTCTAAGTCATTGCTAACTCTCAAAAAACTAGCTCCGCCGCGGCCGAATCACAAATACCTCAGTATAGCCCAACACCGTCACCCCCATCAGCGCACAAAAACCTGTTAGTAGAAAGGCCTGCACCCCATCTAGCGCCAATTGCCATGTCAACAGCAAACCGACCGCCCCCCCCAGCAGCACCCCCATATTGACCACCACCCGCGACGGCTCATAACGGCGTTTGGGCTTATTGTCCATTGTTGTTTTCAATCCTCTATAAGCTAGGCCTAAACCAGTTATTGTCAATCTGAACAGGGGCATGGTAACATCAAGTTAGAAAATGTTAAACCCACGAAGTAGATTGTGAGGGAACTCTCAACACTGTGAGCAAGCAACCAAAACAATGGATGCTCGCTGCTGATCCGCCAGCACCCTATCGTGGCGCGTTGCAGCGCGACCTTGGCCCTATAATGGCTAAGGTGCTGTATAATCGCGGCCTTGTTACGCCTGAACAAGCACGGCACTTTATCCATAACAACTATGACTTGCCCGATCCTTTTTTGATGAAAGACATGGGCAAGGCTGTGGCCCGCATTCGGCAAGCCATTCGTCGCGGCGAACGGATTGTCGTTTATGGGGATTTTGATGCCGATGGCGTAACCAGCACCGCCGTCATGATTCAGACGCTACACTCGTTAGGTGGCAATGCGACCCCCTATATCCCCGACCGCGCCGATGAAGGCTATGGCTTAAACATTCCGGCCCTTCAAATGTTGGCTCAAAAGGGCTATAAGCTGGTTATTACAGTAGACTGCGGCATTCGTTCTATCGAAGAAGTAAAAGCCGGCAATGCTGCCGGGCTAGACATCATCATCACCGACCATCACTCAGTTGGGGAGCAACTGCCCCCAGCCTATGCCATTCTCAATCCCAAACAGCACGATTGCAACTATCCCGAAGATATGCTGGCAGGGGTAGGCATTGCATTTAAGCTGGCGTGTGGGTTAATCATCGCGGGACAGCAAGAACCGCCTTCGACCCCCCTACAGCCCATTGATCTGCTCGACTTAGTGGCCATTGGCACAGTTGCCGATCTTGCGCCGATGGATCGGCTCGAAAATCGCAAAATTGTGCAATTGGGCTTGCAAGAGTTGGGGCGGGCCAAGCGCCCCGGTGTCTATGCTCTCATGGACATTAGCCGCATCCGTCCTGAAAAAATGAATGCAACCAGCATTGGGTTTGCGCTGGGGCCACGCATTAATGCTGCGGGCCGCCTCGAAAAAGCCATCATCGCCTATCAACTGTTGATGACTGATGATTGGCGCGAGGCCAACCAACTGGCCAAAGAACTACAAGACATTAACACGCGCCGCCAACAACTAACCACGGAAGCGCATGAATTGGCACGCCAAATGGCCGTTAGCAATGGACATATACCCCAAATGTTATTTGCTGCCCACGAATCTTTTTTGCCCGGCATTGTGGGCTTGGTCGCCGGACGCTTAACCGAAGAATATTATCGCCCTTCAACCGTTATTGAATTGGGCGCGACTGAATCGCACGGCTCGTGCCGTAGCACGCCCGAATTTCATATCACCAATGCGCTCGATAGATGTGCCGACTTATTGTTGCAGCATGGCGGCCACGCCCAAGCGGCAGGTTTTACTATTTTAAACAAGAATATTCCGGCGTTTCGGCAGCGTTTAGAGCAAATGGCCACCGAACAATTGGCACATTATGATCTTTGCCCCACACTAGTGATTGATGAACAAGTCAATCTGGTTCAGCTAACAATGGAACTGGCCCAAACCATTCGGCTATTAGAGCCAATTGGAACCGAAAATCCCGAACCGATCTTCTGTACACGGCGTTTGCGGGTCGTCGAGGCACAACGGGTTGGCTCTGAAGGCAAGCACCTGAAAATGCGATTAGCCGATGGGCCAATTAGCATGGATGCGATTGCTTTTCGATTTGGCGACTGGTTAAACGACCTGTCATCTTATATTGACGTGGCCTATAACTTACAGATCAACGAATGGAATCGGCGCTCTAGCCTACAGATGAACATTGTTGACATTCACTTGTTATAACCAACGACGCTTGTATCGTAGCACCCTGTTGCTACTGATTTTGATGCTGGGCATAGGGTTGGTTTTTCCGACATTTGCGCCCACTGCTGCCCAAACACCGCCCCCAACCCCCAGCCCAATTGGCGTTGTGGGCGGTTATTGGCGGCCCGAAGCCACCGATCAGCTTAACATCGGTTGGGATCGTATTACCTTTGATTGGTCGCGCTTTCAGCCCAATGGCCCCGGCGACTTTGTGGCCGATGCTGTGCGCCCCACATGGATAGAACGCAACCAAAACAATGGACGCGAGGTTGTCGGTCTCATCATCAATACGCCCACATGGGCATCGCCCACTCCTCAAATTGGCGTACCCAGTGGGTTATTTTTGCCCTATAACGATCCGGGCAATTTATGGGGCGTATTTTTAACACGCTTGGCCGAACAATATGCGCCCTTGGGTATCCAAAAATGGATTATCTGGAACCAAATTGATGTGCCATCCACCGCCACCAACGCTACCTTTGCAGGTGATGTAGCAGAATATGTGCAGATGGTCAAAATCGCTCATCAAGCTCTTAGGGGGATAGATGAGAACGCGCAAATTTATCTGGGCGGCTTAGACTGGTGGTACGACACTGCCACTGAAACCCAGCCCTATTTATCGCGCTTTCTTGAGCGGATGGCGCAAGATAATACTGCTGCCGCTAACGGCTATTATTTTGATGGTGTGACGATTAATTTTAGACTAGGGCCCAACCCAATAGGTATTTATGCGCCCACCACTGAGACCTTTGGAACAGTCATTAGTAGCATTCGCCAAATTTTAGCTGAGGCAGGCCTCGATGAAAAAGCAATTTGGATACACGAGATCGGAGCTGCTGTTACGCAAGATGACCTACGGGCACTACCCAACCCCCGCATCACCATCACGCCACAGCAACAAGCCGATTTTTTGGTGCAAGGCTTGGTGCTGGCCCTTGCCAATAATGTCGAGCGGGTGGGGATTTATCGGCTGTTCGATGCCAACTTTACAGTAGGTGATGCAGCCTATGGCTTGCTGCGCGATGATAATACACCGCGTCCGGCTTTTGATGCAGTGCAAAACATCACCCAACTCATCTATCCTTATCAACGCATCGAATATGGCAGTAGCACCAACGCCCGCCTTGTCAGCTTTACCCAAACTACCCAAACGGTGTTCATTGCATGGTCAGCTGCCGAAACCCCTGTCAGTTTTTGGATTGAGTCTGGCTTCCAAGACAACATTCAAGTATTCGATATTTACGGCAATCCATTGCCTGCATCACGTTTGGGTGTCGGTCCGGGTAATGTGGGCGTGCATGTGATTGATACTAGCGCCACTAGCCCCAATGAGGATGGCACAATTTGGGTCAGTGGCTCGCCTGTGGTGATCATTTTAACCACCACCCAACTGCGCCGCGTATGGGGATCACTTGGCGACGCAGTGGGGATACAACTTCGATAGCCCATGCCTGCCCTATGGCAATACTTTCAGCAAGCATTAATTATTGCGGCGTTGTGGGTTGGCTTCACAGCGCTTTATATCTACTCGGTGGGTGTGCCTTTTTATAGCAGCGATGGCCAAGTGATGTACGACACAGCACGGGCAATTGGTGTAGAGGGGCGTTTAGATGTATATCCTGCGCCCCTGCCCCAACTCGTCGCTGGCAATGACGGGCGCTCCTTTAGCAAGTATGATCCCGGCTTGCCTTTACTGGCTTCGCACATGGTCTATTATGCTGATGGGGTGGCTAAACAAGACGGCGCAGACCGCTATGCAGTGGGGGCTATTTTTGTGATGGTAGTTCCTGCTGTGTGCATGGCCTTGGCAAATGTAGGGGATTATCTGATCGCGCACTCACTCGTCCAGCAAACGCGCCGCGCCCTGCTTGCTGCGCTGGTCTGTGGCGTGGGGACAACTGTTTGGCCTTATGCTCGCCTATTTTTCGCCGAGTCTATCACAGCGGCCACATTTACCCTTGCTGTGGCATGGCTTATCATCCCCCAAAACCTCAAAACATGCCATGTCTTTGCGGCAAGCTTGCTGATGGGGCTGGCCCTGATCAGCCGCGCCCATACACTCATATTCGCTGCCACTTTGATATATCCGATATTAAGGCGTGCCACCAATTCTCGTCAACAAATACACTTTTTAGCCATCTACAGTACCGCCTTTATTATCGGCGGTGGGGTGTGGCTTTTGCATAATTGGTTGCGCTTTGGCAACATGTTTATCACCGGCTATGAAGGTGAGACTTTTTCAACCAATCCGCTCATTGGCATAGTAGGGTTATTGGTCACTCCGGGCAAAAGTGTGTTTTTGTATGCGCCGCCCCTCATCCTCAGTGCCTTGCTTTTTCCGCGCCAAAGACGCAAAGCACCTATTTTGGGGCAAACACTATTGCTAAGTACCATTTTGGCGCTGGTGTTCTATGGCGCGTGGTGGGCTTGGCATGGCGGCTGGGTGTGGGGACCGCGTTTTCTTGTACCACTGATGCCGTTATGGTGCGTCGGATGGGCGTTGTTGCCATCCAAACCACATTGGCTTGTTGTAGCTGCTGTTTTGTTCTGTGTGGGCGTGGGCGTGCAGTACATCGGCACATTCACCAATATAAACCCCGCCTATACCACAGCTTTTGAGGGTGCGCCAAGCTCCGATGACAAAACCCACTATGCTATGATACACTACCACCTTGACTATAGCCCCTTGGTGGCGGGCTGGCGACGCGCTCAAGGTGGCAACACCGAACCGCAAGCTATCTATTTATTACAAAAAACCGAACTCGATGCCGATTGGGTTTATGGTATACCACAAGCAACCGAGCGCTGGCTATTGGTCAGTGCTGGTGTAATTTTGTGGGGACTATGGAACAATCCGCGAATGGAAGCCGAAGGACAACAGCATGACGACAAAACCGCGTTTTAACTATGGCGGTCAGGCCGTGATTGAAGGAGTAATGATGCGTGGGGCCCAAATCGCGGCGGTGGCCGTGCGCGATCCGCTCGGAAACATTGTTATTCATGAAGAGCCGCTAAACTCGGCCATTTATCGCGGACGCATTAGCAAAATTCCGTTTGTGCGCGGCCTTATCGGGCTATGGGATGCGCTGGTATTAGGAACACGCGCCTTGATCTGGAGCGCCAACATTGCCCTGATTGAGGAAGAAGAAACCTCCCCACCCCCACCCAAAGAAAAAAAGGGTTGGAAGCTGCCATTTGGGGGCAAGATGCTCTCACTTATAAGCCTTAGCCAGCGTGTACTGTCATTAGGGGCAGGGCTAGCTCTTAGCGAGGGCGGCGCGCCCAAAAGCCGCGCCGAACACGACAATGCATTTTCGGATATGGCAGTTGTGGGCTTGGTGACGCTGTCGCTTTCGATGGGAATCGGGTTGTTTTTGGTGTTAC
>CAZLPC010000219.1:1476-5774 GCA_964561305.1 uncultured Anaerolineae bacterium | reverse complement strand
TTTGAAGCCGTTGCTGCGGCCTTTGACGAACGCGACAACATCGCCCGCCTTGCCGGAGATGATCAAATTGCAGCGGTGCGTGGCTTATTAAACACTCACAAAATGCCTATTGTCCTAGACGACGTTTGGAACGAACAAGCGCTGTTTCAATTTATGAAAGCTGTGCCGTTTGGGTTGCCGATGCTCATCACCTCGCGCTATTCTTTGCCCATTGATGGCGAGTTGATTGATATTGGTACGCTTTCTACCGAACGTGCCGTTGATCTGTTGGCTTATCATAGCCGCCGCCAACTGCAAGGGGACAAAATGGCCCAGCGTTTGTGCGTTTTGGTGGGCAATCATACGTTTGCTGTCGAAATAGCGGGCAAACACTTAAAAGTAGAGCCAAACCTAAGCCTAAGCGATTTGGTCGAACGCATTGAACGCAGTCCGCACCGCCTGAACGCACCCGCCAATTATGCCGATGTGGGTCGGCGTGGCGTAGAAGACTTGCTAGACGAAAGCTATGCCGCCCTCGATACCAACTGCCAGCGCCTACTAACGGCTATGGGTGGGCTACCAGCCCTTTCTAGCAGCAGCACCCTCATCGCCAAACTGATAGAGCGTCCCCAAGAAGATGTTGAACTATGGATGGGTACGCTCTCTCAGCGTGGCTTGCTGATGGTAGAAAGCGTGGCGGGGGTTGCGGCGGCGCGTGTGCACGAGCTAACCCATAGCTATGCCCGCCACTTGTTCCGCGCCAGCACCCTCTACAGCAAATTAGACGTGGCCTTACAAGATTTTATTGAAAACCATTACAAGGCTTTTGATCTGCTAGAGTATGAACAAGCCAATATTCTGGGCATATTAGACAATACGCGCACCGCTGCCCTTACCAAAATTGATGTGATGCGCCGCATGGTGCTAGATGGCTATTTAACCAACCGCGGCCACAGCGACCCCTTCGTGACCCAATTGGACAACACCATTCAACTTATTCGTCAGCGCAGCGATGCCCCTTTGCTACACCAGTTTTTGAGCAAGCGCGGCAACATCGCGTATGATCGCGGCAACCTAGAAAAAGCCTACGAGAATTATCAAGAGGCGCTCGACATTGCCATTAAGGAAAGCATGGCCGACCGCGAGGTCATTTTGTGCTGTGTGATAGCCAAAGTGCGTGTAGAGCAAGGCCGCGACGATGCTGATAGCTACCTAGATCGTGCTGAGAAACAAGCCAACGCCCAAAATGATGACTTTTTGCGGGGTTGGGTTTATGAAAATAGGGGCTATGTGGCCCAATACCGACTCGATTTTAACCGCGCCGCCGAGTATTTCAATAGGGGCGCAGAGCTTTGCCGTCGTCTTGATGATGACGAGGGGTTATATTTCGCCCTACTCAATTTGGGTACAGCCCACGCCAAATTGAATGATGTGTCAGCTGCCGAAAAAACCTTGGTCGAGGCGCTGGGGCTTGCCCGCAAACTAGACCAAACGGCTGCTACCGCCCAAGTGCTTGAATCTTTAGGGAGCTTGCAGTTTCAAAATGGCCGCCACGAAGCGGCGCACCACAATTTACAAGATGCGTTGCGATTGTTTAAGCAAAGCGGCCAGCACAAAGACGCAAGCCGTCTTGAGCAGTTTATCGCTCAGAACTTTGATCAGAACTCGCTTCAATTTATCTCTTAATCAACATGGGGAGTTATTTGTATGAACTTATCCGTCCTTAAACGAACACTGATACTAGCTTTTGCAGCTGTGGTGTTTAGCCTTGTGGTGGTCTCTTTTAACGACCAACCCGCCGTTGCCACCAACAATAATGATGATGATTCATTTTCTGTTGGGGTGTTGGTACTCGATAGTTATCGCGCCACCTATAATTCGCGTGGCGTATTGAAGCCGCGCTATCGTGCTGAAGAAAACTGCATTCTAGCCGCGCAAGGTGATGGTTTTGCTACTCGTGGTGCTGGTTTTGCCACCCGTGGTGCGGGCTTTGCTACTCGTGGCGCTGGTTTTGCCACCCGTGGGGCCGATGGTGAGCTGTTTATTGCCGAAGCACACGGCGAGATCATTGAGCTAGAGCTAGATGAATTGAATTACTATTATGGTGACAATGCCAACATTGAGATTGTGCCCGTAAAAATCAATGACTACGAGACCAAGAAGATTGTACGTAAATTGCGCCAAGTGATTAATCGCAATGAGTATGACTTCTATGTGATTAACATGAGCTTTACGATTGTTCCCTGCGATGTCGTATCCAGCTTTGACGAGTACCTAGAAGAGATCAGCGACGATCCCGACTATCCTAGCCTTGTGCAGGTGGGCGAGTATCTGGAAAGTTTGTTGTTTGCCAGCAACTATGGACAAGTAGCGACCGACGAATTTGGCACACTCTTCACCGATTATCCAAACGTGGTTGGTGTGGCTTCGGCGGGCAACTTTGGCAGAAACTTCCCCTTCTATCCGGCTGCTTTCGATGGTGTTGTCAGCGTAAGTGGCAGCACGGACTATAACGACTTCTATAGCACCTCAACCTTTGTTCCGCAAAACAACTTCCCGTTGTTGGGTTGGGACGACGAATTGGTATCGAACTATGGCGAAGTGATGATGCCCGGCCAATTGCTCGACATCTTCGGCACATCCTATGCCGCACCCCGCCTAAGCTATGCCATTGCACTCTATCTTTCGGCGGTGGGCCCCGACTATTGCCTAAACGAACGCGGTAGCTTTGGCCTCGATTCTGATCGCTATGAAAACCGCACCCTACGCGAAGCCGTTAACTTATGGTGTGGCGACATGATCCATTATCTGCCCACCGAAGTGCCTTGGGACTATGATGGTGACGGTTGGGTACATGTAACTGGCTATTTAGATGTTGAGGACAGCCCCTTCTCATCGCTGCGTGGCTGGTGGTCGTATCGCCACAGCCCCGTTGCCAGCGGCAATACCTACGTCGTCAGCACCAGCCACCGCATCAATCATATCGAAGTTGAGTTTAGTGGCCCCTATGTTGATGTATACTACATTGATGGTGTGGTCACTGGTCGGGTGATTGTTTATGTAGATGACCGCCGTGTAGGCCACTTTGATATGTCGTCGCATGGCCCACCTACCCGCCGCGCCATAGACTTCACCCGCTTGGGCAATGGCAACCACACCCTAGAACTCTATGTTCAACATGGTCGAATTGCCATAGATGGTATCTATAGCATGTTCCACATTCCCGTCGAGTAATTCGTTGCCATAGCTGTCTGATGGAGACTGCTAGCAATTGCGCCATCCACATTGTGGGTGGCGCAATTTTTTTGATTGTAAGACAAGCCCCCCCCAACCCACTCTAAATAGATGAATACTTATCATCAACATTTAGGAGACATCCCCATGACCATCCATCGCTACGATGTTGCCATTATTGGCACAGGCCAAGCCGGCCCCGCATTGGCAGATAAACTTGGCCGCGCCGGACAAAAAGTTGCTGTAATCGAAAAAAGTCATCTGGGCGGAAGTTGTGTGAATGTGGGCTGCACCCCTACCAAAACCATGGTGGCCAGCGCCCGTATTGCCTATGTAGCCCGCGAATCTGCCCGCTGGGGTGTGCAAGTAGGCAGTGTACAAATAGATATGAACGCAGTTGTTGATCGTAAAGAGGAAATTGTGCAAAACTCGCGCAATGGCCTAGAAAGTTGGCTAGGAAACAACCCCAACATTACCCTTGTGCGCGGCCACGCCCGTTTTATTAGCCCCAACGCGGTACAAGTGGGCGACGACACCATTGAAGCCGAACGCTTCTACTTAAACACGGGCACACGCCCCAACATGCCTCATTTTGACGGTCACAACACCGTAAATTTACTCGATAACACCGATATTTTGACCCTGCGCGAAGTGCCCGGACATTTGGTTATTATTGGCGGCAGCTATATTGGGCTAGAAATTGGGCAAATGTTCCGCCGCTTTGGTAGCCAAGTGACCATTGTTGAAAAAACCGACCGTTTGATTGAGCGCGAAGACCCCGACATCAGCGCTGAAGTGGCCCGCATTCTCAGCGCCGAGGGCATCAACATTCGCCTTAATGCCGAGTGTATTAGCTTTGCGCCAGCCCCCCATGGGCAAATTGAGGTTGGCGTAGATTGTAAAGACAGCGGCCCACCCAATGTGGTCGGATCGCATGTGTTGGTGGCGGTGGGTCGCTTGCCCAATACCGATGACTTAGGGCTAGAGCAAGCGGGTGTAGCAGTGGACGAACGCGGCTATGTGACCACCGATGACTTTTTGCAGACCAACGTACCCCATATTTGGGCATTGGGCGACATTAATGG
>CAZLPC010000219.1:0-1466 GCA_964561305.1 uncultured Anaerolineae bacterium | reverse complement strand
GGGCGCGTTTACTCACACCGCATGGAACGATCATGAGATTGTGGCACACAATTGGTTTTTGCAGGATGGCACGCCGCGCCGCGTCTCGGATCGGTTTGTGACCTATGGATTGTTTATCGATCCACCTTTGGGGCGTGTGGGCCTGACCGAACGCCAAGCCCAAGAACGCGGCAAGCCCTTTTTGCGCGGCATTATGCAGATGGAAAACATCAGCCGTGCTAAAGAACGCGGCGAAACATTCGGCCTGATGAAGGTGTTGATTGATGCCGAAACCGAGCAATATCTGGGCGCGGCGGTGCTGGGTATTGGCGGCGACGAGGTGGTGCATACCATCACCGACCAAATGTATGCCCAAGCGCCCTATACGGTCATTCGCGATGCAGTACACATACACCCCACCGTCAGTGAGCTATTGCCGACGCTTTTGCAAGGCAACCTAGAACGCATTGAGCCATAACCACGCAGCAGTGGGCGGCGGCCCCTACCGCCCACTCATTGTGACGTGACAATATGGATGCCGTCTATTGCTTGCAAAACGGATGTATAGACCGGCAACCAAATTTGAAAGGTCGTACCAATTTGGGGTACGCTTTGCACAGCAACCTTGCCCCCATGCCGATCTATCACCGACTTCACAATGGCCAAGCCCAAACCAGTGCCCTGAATGCGATGTTTGGCCGCCGACGGCGCACGATAAAAGCGATCAAATAAGCGCGGCATGTCTTCGGGTGCAATGCCTATACCGGTATCACTAATTTCAACGTAGATTTGCCCGTCGTTCACTTGCTGCATACGAACAATGACGCGCCCCTGCATCGTATACCGAATCGCATTTTCGATTAAGTTGCTTAGGGCGCGTTCTAGTTGCACCCGATCCCCATGTATTAATGGCAAATCGTCGGCTACTTCAACTGTCAAGGCCAGCCCTTTAGCAGTGGCAATCGGCGCAAGCTGTGTCACCACATCGCGCACGATCTGAGTAATGTTTACCAGTGTAAACTCGCCACTGCCCCCAGCCTCGATCTTGGTAAGCGTAAACAAATTATTTATTAGACGATTGAGATAGGTTACACGATTTTCGAGGGCTTCAAGATGGCGTTGGCGCATGGCAGCATCGGGCGAGGTTTTAAGAATATGCAGGCTCATGGTCAGCGAACTAATGGGCGTGCGCAGGTCGTGGCTGGCATCGCGGATGAAGTTTTGTAACAGATGCACCTTCTCTTGCTCTAAAGCCAGCGCAAACTGGCGGTCTTGCTCACTTTTTCGCTGGGTAATGTCTTCGACCATCCCACCAAAGCGTACCACTTCATCGGCATCGTTTTTGATCAAATAAACGTGGCTGCGCAACCAGCGCACCTCGCCAGTGGGACGCACAATCCGAAACTCATCGGCGGCATGGTTTTGCAAATATTGTGAAAATGGCACAAGAAAACGGCGGCGGTCGCTGGGATGAATCATTTTAAGCA
>CAZLPC010000218.1:4664-5780 GCA_964561305.1 uncultured Anaerolineae bacterium | reverse complement strand
GAGCAGTGGTTGCACCCCATTGCGGGTCGCTGAAGGCAATGTCTACACCACCGGGATGAAAGGTACTGATGACGCTAATATCGGGATCAACATAGCGCACACCTGCCCTAAAGCCGTCGTTAAACGCCACCACTGGCGGGATAATGTCGCTGCCCAAAACAGCAGCCACAGTCCCTGTTTCGGTTAGACTACCCGCCAAAACACCAGCCAAAAAGCCCGCCTGATCTTCATAAAAGACCATCCCCACCACACCGGGCGTAACTTCTTCTTGAAATTGATCTACGCCGACAAACAAAATATCGGGATAGGCCGCTGCTGCGGCGTTGGTGTCTTCGGCTAATGCAAACCCAACAGTCACAATAATGTTGTAATCGCCTTCAGCAAATTCAGCAATGTTCGTGGCATAGTCGCTAGCGCTTTGGGTCTCTACAAAATCAATTTCTGCGCCACAAAATTCGGCAGCTCGCATCCCATTCCATACGCTTTCATTAAAGCTGCCATCGTCAATGCGTTGGTCAATATCCATCACCATACCAATGCGAACATCAGAGAGGTCGAGGTTATAGCAAGTGAGAATAGCACTAGAGCGCAGGCTGCGCTGCACACCAATCAGCAAATCTTGGGTGTCATCGGATACCACATCTGCAAAGTCGTGAAAACTAGCTAATCCCACATCGCCGACAAAGTTACCACCAGCAATGTCGCCACTTAAATAACTCAAAATGAGTCCATACACACCATCGCTAATTTCTTTGGTAGCACTAGAAACCAAGCAAGGATGAGCATCAGTGACAGTTAGCCATTGATCGGTATCTACACCAATGCAAAAAATGGGGTCGCTGCTTTCAGAGGCAATAAAAGCCACTTCGGTTAGTGCCCCAACGCCCGTACCGCCGGCTGCCGCAAACACCACATCGGCCCCATCGTCTAAAAATGTGGCCGACATAGAAGAACCCCAACTGGGGTCAGAAAACGCATCCAATACTGTACCGGGGTGATACTCGCCCACAACTTCAACCGTTGCGTCAAAACGCTCATTATACCAACGCACGCCCGATTCGTACCCTTCACGGAAAGCGACCACTGGCGGCACATCTGGCGAGCCATAAACACCAG
>CAZLPC010000218.1:0-4654 GCA_964561305.1 uncultured Anaerolineae bacterium | reverse complement strand
CATGCTTGCAGGGCTAACTGCAAGACATCAGGTCCATAAACACCAGCAACTTTACCCGTTTGGGTAATGCTAGCTGCCAACACCCCAGCTAAAAAGCCGCCTTCATCTTCCGGAAAGATAAGGCCCGTATAGTTATTGATAGTCTCGGCCTGAAATTGATCTACCCCCACAAAGTGTTTGTCGGGGTGTTGAAGGGCTGCCTCGGCAGTAGGTGGTGCAAGCTGGAAACCAACGGTAAAAATCAGATCAGTATCGCCCGCAGCTAACTCAAAAAGTGTCTCAATAGTCTCATCAGGATCAGGTGCTTGATAGAAAGCAATTTCGGCACCTAGTTCCGCTTCAGCTAATTGCAAAGCGCCCCATGTACTCTCATTATAGCCGCCATCAAACAACTCAGAGCCAGTGTCTAGCACCAGCGCAATTTTGAAAACGTCATCTTGTCGCGCCGAAAGTTCAGCGCCAGAAGTGATGACCTGTGCGTGCGAAGAGGTAGACGGCACGGTAAAAATCATCACCAATGCCAACACCATCAAGCCAGAAAACACCTTGTGTCTGTTCATAATATGCTGCCTCACTTAAAATCCAATTTTAACGATAGGCATTGTTTATACCCCACCTATATGGTAGCGACGCTTATTGATTTTGTAAAAAATCTGTTTTATGCCCATCCCAACACCTTCTTCAATGCATTAAGAAACGTGCAAGAATCGGCATAGCGCAAGCCCACAAACGAATAGTAAGCGCAAAAAACACAACTAGCATAAGCACCATTAGGTCTAGCGTTGGGTGTATAGATCAAAAATTGGGTTTATAATCGGCCTGATAATGTAGATCATTTGATAATATCGAGGAAGAACACATGCCAAAACGTGTAACTTTGCGGTGGCTGTTTGTAATGATGGTGATGATAGTCTTGGCTGCGTGCCAAAACGACAATGGGGGCAGCGATGCGGCCGATACACCCATTCCAACATCGGCATCAGTCAACGACGACACCCCAATAACCGCGCCAGACCCAGTGATTAACTCTGCACGCCCAACCTTGCCACCTTCTTTTGATGTAAATTCGACAGGATCGGATAGCAGCGAAAGTGCAGCAAACGCCAATGCAGGATTGCGTGTGGTTCATGCCATGGAGGGTGTGCCTGCCATAGATATTTTGCTAGACGAGAGCGTTATCTATCGAACGGTTGCGCCTAATAATGTTACATTAGACACCAATTGGGCTGAAGGTGAGTACACCCTAACCCTTAGCCAATCTACGGCTGGGCGCGTGAGAACAGGCAACGAAACAGTTTACTATAGCGGCAACATTCGGTTAGAAGCAGATACTGCGCTCCTTTTCTTGTTTACAGGTAGCCTTGATGATATTGTTGTGCAAGTAGTAGAAGAGGATCTGACGGCATTAGAGCCAGATCAAGCCCGCCTAACTGTTGTAAATGCCCTTGTTGATGTTGAATCGTTGGAAGTACAGACCGAACGCGAGGCTCTGACCGAGGCTGTGCCTTTCGGCGAGCAATCTACGCCAATTGTGTCGCCCCCACGCCCCTATGTACTCGACTTTTTTAATGACACAACGCTAGTTATCACAGAAAATATAACCCTCAAAAATGGCGCATCTCACTTGTTGATTGTCGTTGGTACTACCAACAATGCGCGTGTTATCAGAATCGAGTCGGCCACACCCCCTCAAACCCGTTTCAGGGTAGTACATGCCGCGCCCGACACCATCCCATTGCAAGTGCGGCTTAACGATGTAGTAGTGGCAGAGCGTTTGACGTTTGGCGAATTTTCTGATTTTGCTTTGTTGCCATCTGGAATGTATCTTGCAGAAATTTATCTAATCGGGCTAGATGGTGTGGTAGATGAAACCCCCGTTCAAATCCGCAATATTAGACTAGATAATTTTGCAACAGTTGAACTTGCCGTTTTTGGGCCCGATGTTGAACTTGAGATTGATACCTTTTCTATTGACACACGCCCAATTCAAGTGGGGGAAAGCCGTGTGATGTTTGTGCATGTGGGCTATGACCAAGGGCGCTTGCGTGGCCAAAGCCTATCAGGAGAAGACATGGGTGTTAATCTCAACTATGGCAATGCTCAAACCATTACCTTCACCCCCTCGCGGCAAAACATATTCTTCATCGGCCCGTCGGGCACCGACAGCCTCGAACAAATCCGCGACTTTACACTAGCGCCCGCAACCGCATACACCTATTTCATCACTGCGCGGCAAAACCAAGACCCGCTGATTGCCACCATAGATGTGATAGAACAAGGCGAGGCTTTTGAAACAACCATCTCAACTGCGACCATTAGCAATACCCGTGTGTCGGTGTATAACGGATGGACAGAGACCATCGCCGTAAATTTTAACGGGCAACGTATTGTACTAGGTTTACCACCCAGTACCCTTAGTGAGGCCGTAATTTTTGAGCCTATCTCTACGTTGATAGAGATACTCAATACTGATGGAAACCTGTTATTCGAGAAAACAGTGTTTTTAGAGGAAAATGGCCCCAGCAATTATCGGCTCTATGTTGTACCAAATGGCGCAAGTATCGAGTTGATCTTAATGCCCGATGTGGTCACACCTGTCGAGTCGGGGTTTGCCCGCATACAATTCGTTCATGCTTTACCGGCTTATGATCAACTGGCAATTGTATGGAACGACGATCAGTTGGTTCAGATGTTTTTGGGCAGCCTTACCGAGCCATATTTGGTGACACCCGGTCGCATCACCTTTGAAATCATAGATCGTGCCCAAAGTGTGTTGTTGTTTTCGCAAGAGATAGATGCACAGGTTGGGACAAATTATCGCCTTGTCGTTACCGAGACTGAAGCGGGCACCCCAACGCTGATTGTCTTAGAAAATTAAGGCAATTTTGAGGTAAGACTTGACGGTCGTTACGTTGCGCTGCTATACTGACTCACGCTTTCGGGGCGTGGCGCAGTTTGGCAGCGCGCTTGCATGGGGTGCAAGAGGCCCCCAGTTCAAATCTGGGCGCCCCGACATGACAAAAACCAAAAAACGACTTATCCTTTAAGATAGGTCGTTTTTTGGTTTGGAGGAAGGTGTAGTAAATGACACAGGTAACGAAACGAACCGTTCTCATCATTAATCTATCTATCCTAAGCCTATTTGTAAGCATCTTGTTTTCTAGTAACTCGCACACTACAACAAATGCTCAGTCCCCCAACGATAAATCTGATGCTGCTAAAAGCCAACTACCCCTTAGCCGCGATGCCCTAAACGTATTTGGGGCCCTTAATGAATGGCGGATTTCGGCGGGGTTATGGCCACTGGTGCTAAACGATACCCTTAACCGAATGGCACAAGATCATGCCAACTACCTCATTGCGCTCTCAGAGCTACCCAAAGGTGGCGATATTCATAATGATGCACAAGGGCGCACCCCACCCCAACGCGCCTTTCAGTCTTATAGTTGGCCTGCTTATGCCAATAATGCCCAATGGGTGGCCGCTGGCGAAGTAGCCTATGTGGGGGCAAATGAGCGCCGCGCCATTGAATATTGGCAAGGCTCCGACATCCACAATCGGACAGTGACTAGTTCAGCGTATCGTGAGGCTGGCGTGGGGGTTGTGCCACATCCGTATGGCTATTTATATATTGTTGTGCTGGGATCGCAGCCCGATGTGCTGCCGGTCTCATTAGACCCTTTGTCCAACAGACTCTATTTCACCCAAGAAGCCTATCGCTATGCCAAAGGCAACACCCAGCTTGGCGACATCACCCAAGTACAAATTGTCAATGACGAGAGCAAAATTGACCGTGAGGGATGGCGTAGTTGGGCAGCAACTATTGAATGGAATGATGGACTGGCGGCACGGGTCGCCGTATATAGCGATGGCCGCAACCAAGTGCTATACCCTTTTACAACATGGCAATCAGTCGCATGGACACGTCCATTGATTACAGCAATCGAAGAAGGTCAAGTACGACTTGTTCCGCCCCCAATGGTCGAAACATCAACACCCATTAGCGCAACACAATCAGATTTGCCAACCGCTTTTCCGACGAGCACGCCTTTTGGATATAGCGCTGCAACTGCTTTTCCGACTAATCCGCCACTGCCAACCGTTACGCTCCTACCCACCGCCACACCCACCCGTCCGGCAGGCAATCCTCAACTATTGTTGGTCTATGACACCCGCAGTTTCACCCTCATCAACATTAGCACAGGGCCGCTTAACTTAAGCAGCATGATCATCGAAAGCGCCAATGGACGCTTGGCAGCGACCCGCTGGGATACACAATTTGCCACTGTACCGATGAACGCCATACCCGCTAATGGCTGTGTCAGAGCATGGTCTTGGAATGAAGGCAGCAACCCGCCAGCCCCTTCGGAGTGTAATTTTGCACGGTCGGTCTTGACGGTCGCGCCCACTGCGTTGTTTTGGACAGCCGACTTTAGTATAAGTGGAGCAAGTGGCGTTTGGGAAACATGTAGCGCGGTCGCAGGTCGGTGTGAAGTATTTTTGCCAAATCCTTAGTCAATCTTAAACTGCTGGTTGGCTAGCGTTTATCACGCCTTGCTACACTTGCCCCATCTTAGCCAAATTACGCTAATAAAAATTAGGTGTAGTGATGCAAAATCAGGTGGTGGTAATCATGGGGGCAACGGGCGGCATT
>CAZLPC010000217.1:0-5884 GCA_964561305.1 uncultured Anaerolineae bacterium | reverse complement strand
CCAGCGCCAAACCAATTGCACCAGCCATAAACCACAAAATGACATCAAATTCTTGTTGTGTTGTACGCTGCATCTATAAACACGCTTTCTGATGATGAAATCTTTAGACGAAAAAACCCCAAAAAAGGGGTTCTGGTTTCGCTAAGAATGAGTGGTGCTTATTGACAAGTGCTGCAACCACCCGCCGAAGCGGTGCTGCTACCTTCTTGATTTTTGGGCTTGAAGGATGTGCCACAGCCACAGCTTGAGGCTGCATTGGGGTTATCAATGCGGAAGCCACCGCCGACCAAAGCATCCACAAAGTCAATGACCGCACCTTGTACATACATCAGGCTAGTGGGGTCCACGACCAGCTTCACACCTTCGGCCTCTATCAGCATATCAGTGGCTTGGGGGTTGCCTTCAAAAGCCATGCCGTATTGCATCCCAGAGCAACCGCCACCAGCAACAAAAACGCGCAAGGCGTGGGTGTTGTCTAGGCCGCGTTGAGCAAACAACTCTTGAATTTTGATCCCTGCTAAGGGGGTTACGGTCAAGATTGCTTCGCTGACTTGTGGTTCCTCAATTTGAATTTTGACTTCAGCCATACCTGTTTTCTCCTGATGACTTAAAATTGGCTGTTTAGGAAGTGTAACCCCAATTAGATCAGGGGTCAATATTTAAATCAATTTTTATTTGTAATATTATTTGATGGCAGATGTCATGTCGGCAGGAATATAATAGTCACAGCTTTGCCCACCTTCAGCAATGCGGTCTAGGCGACGCGGCACAACGCCTAATAAACGCGCCATTAAACGCATATCCAAATAACAAACATCCTCATGTATACCCGCCAACTTCTCAAAGGGGCAATTGGTGGTGCTTAATATCCAGCCCAGCCGATCCTCTGTCTCGCGCCATGAAGCCTGATAGCCTTGCACATTTAAAAACTCAATGACATATTCTAGGCGGTTGGGCATTGGCACATCAGGAATGCTCACCGATGCAGCCATTTGATCAGCCGCACCTTCAATAATGACATTCACTTGCTCGTTGGGCAAAAAGGCATGAAGTTGATCCAACAAAACATGGGCTAGCTCGGCATAATTGCTCGGAAAAAGGTCAAAAGCCTTCTCGGTAAGCCGATATACATATTGGGGACGACCGGGAGTATCACGCCGCCGCACGGCTGGCGCTTCCACGAGGCCATTTAGACGAAGCACATCTAGATGATGGCGCACAGTTGCCGCCGTAACTCGCTTATCGGTGCGAACATGAAGCAAGTCTACAATTTCATCAACAGTGGCAGCATTGTTTGCCTTGAGAATTTCTAGAATGTGCTGGCGAGTTTCTTGAATCATGTGGTGTGTCCTAGAATTCTCTTAATTTGTGTTAGATTTATCATTTTAATCCTATCATGCTCATTCATCTTATGTCAAATGATCACATCATTTATCAACTGCTGAATATATAACGCAAGAATTCGATAGTATTCTGCCCAAAATTGACTTACCATAGAATAAAATTGTCCTACTAAAATGAATTTTGATTGTCTCTATTCGTCCTTAAAGAACCACTATAACATCAATATCGTTCACTAAGGAGTGCAAAAAATGTCCTTATCAATGCAAATTGATCGTGCAAATCGCCGCCCAATCTATCTTCAGATTGTTAACCAAATTAAGCGCCAGATTAGCGTGGGTGATTTGCCGGCTGGCACACGGCTACCAGCCGTTCGGCATTTGGCCGAGTCGTTGGGTGTTACGCGCCTAACCGTTCACAATGCCTATGCCGAGTTGCAAGCCGATGGGTGGGTAGAAGCCACTGTTGGCCGAGGGACATTTGTAAAAGCTGGACTTGAAGTTCAGGCACTTTTGGCCCAGCACCTAGAACATCACCGCCATCGGCTGCATTATTGTTCTGATATGCACCGCCTATTAAACACTGGCACGCTGTTGGCATTGGCCTATGCTGTGCCCGATATAAGCCTTGTGCCCGGCGAGCAAATGATGTCTATTTTTAGTCAGATCAAAGGCGATGCTGCGGCTCTATTACATTATGGCGGTCAAGATGGCGATAATGAACTGCGGATTGAACTGGCAGAACATTTGATAGAGCGCGGCATACCCACCCTACCCGATAACATCTTAATTACCAGTGGCGCAACACAAGGCTTGGCATTGGTGACACAGACGCTAGCCCAACGCGGGGATACCGTTCTGGTCGAAACCCCGACTTATCTAGGGCAGATGAAGGTGTTTGATGTAATGGGCATAACCCCGATTGGTGTGCCCATGGACGAAGAAGGCATCATCATAGACAAATTGATCGCTGCTATCGAGCAACATCAACCCAAATTCATCTCAATAATCCCTAACTATCACAACCCAACAGGCATATTGATGAGCGAAGATCGGCGGCTGGCTTTGCTGGAGGTGGCCAATCATTATCAATTGCCCATCGTAGAAGATGATGTGTATGGTTTATTGACTTATGAAGAACATGCGCCTTTGGCCTTAAAAACACTCGATAAAACCGGCAATGTCATTTATTTGAGTAGTGTATCTAAGACAGTTGCGCCGGGCTTGCGGATTGGCTATATCGTTGCTAACCCACAATGGCTAGATCGCTTTACCCAATTGCGCTGGGCTACAGAATTGGGTGGAACCCCCTTGATGCACCGCGCCATGGCCGTTTTCTTCCGCGACGGGCTTTTTAAACATCATATCAAGCGGATTTTGCCAGTTTATCGCGAACGCCGCGATGCACTCTTAAATGCGCTGCGTCACTATATGCCAGCCCACAGCACATGGACAGTACCACAAGGCGGCTTATGTGTGTGGGTACGCCTGCCTTCTAACGGACAATATAACGACCTCTACCCCGCAGCGCTTATGCGTGGCATTGTCTATACCCCCAACGAAGCATTCTTCACCGACTGTGGCGAGGACTATCACATGCGGCTTTGTTTTGGCAGCCAAGACACCGCTACCTTACAAACCGCCGTAAGCGTACTGGCCGAGTTGATTTATGAACGTATTGAGCACCGCCAACCTGAGAGGATCACGTATGAGCGCCTATCATCCTAATATTTTATACATTGGCAATACAACGCGGCGCAGCGAACTTGCTGCTTTTGTCGAAGCATATGATTGGTATGTGTTGCAACCAACCCTTGTCGAGCAAGCTCTTGCCCATTATGTCTTTTTTATGCCTGATATCGTAGTGATTGATGGCGTAGCGGATAGAAATTTTACGCTAGCTGACTTGCAAGAGACCTATTTTCATTTGCACAGCATCTGCGCCGATCCTGTTTTGATTCTCAGCGAAAATTGGGATTTGTGGGACATCCATGATTTGGCGTATAGCACTTTGCTGCCCGATGATGTGGTACTAACTGATATTGTGAATGGCATCCAAGACCTTATTCAACACAAAACCGGCCAAATGCCAGCCCTTACATTACAGCCCAATTGCTAAAGCACCTGTGCCCACTCAATCATAGAATGGGCACACGTTTTAATTTTCATCATCTGCTTTGCCTACCTGATATCTCCAAATTAAGTGATCCAGCAAGCGCAAGTTTAAATGCGGATATTTCGGTTGCAAAATATCATAGACAGCACTTATCAACGGAAACATTTCATCTTGGCGCGGCGTTCGGCCAAGGGCGGCGGCAATAAAACGCTCTATTTGGCGGTTGGGCTTAATGTGTGTTGTAGAGCCAACCAACATATAAAAGTAGTTGATCGAAATCCCGCTACGTTGGCCGGGTATTTGCTTAATCGCCGCCTCAAACGGCACATTACCAAGAATGCTAGCCACATCTTGCAAATAATTAATGCCGAAGTCCAGCAAGGTTTTGCCAAAATAATAAACCGCTTCAGCTTTTAAAACCCCGCCGCGTGGCGATGTACGCTGATGATTTTGGAAGATATTATTTGCAACATCTTTAAAACTACGATGATCATAGATGGCTAAAAAGTCTGTTATCGAAAGCTGCTCATTAATTGGCGGCAGTATATCGGAGTCGGGCCGCAGGCGCGGCACGTTTAAGGCTTGGCAAAAGTGGGTGATAACATTTTCGACCCCCGCATAGCGCACCCCAATTGACCACACCGCATCAATAACACACAATGGCAAGCTGGCATAACGATATTCGTTGCTGAAAGTTGCATTCGCAAGATCAAGATGTGTTTCACAATAAGTTGCAAGTTTTCGAATATCTAATTCATTGTTAATCACCGAATGATCTCCCATGCGAGGTGTTGTAGTTCGGGCATAATTAGCTTCGACATCGCAGTTTCGACGGCATTGGTGCTGCCGGGCATGGCCACAATCACCTTGCCACGATACACACCCGCTATCGCCCGCGACATCATCGCGGCTGCGCCCACCTCTTGATAGCTCAACATCCGAAATAGCTCACCAAAACCCGGCAACACCTTTTCTAGCTTACGGGCCACCACATCATAGGTGCGATCTCGTGGGGCAATACCCGTCCCACCATTCAGCAAAATGACGCGGGCCGCCTGATCTTGTGTGGTTAGTTCCTCTAGCAACCCCTCGATCAAGTCGGCCTCATCTTTCACAATGTAATAAGCTGCTACACTGTGGCCCCCCTCTTCCAAAAAGCGGCGGATTGTTTGGCCACTGGTGTCAGTGTCGGGGGTGCGGGTGTCGCTAATGGTGACAATGGCACATGGCACAGATAGAAAGGCTTCGGCGGCTTTTTCACGGTGTTCTTGGCTACCCATAAAACCCCATCCTTCAGCACAGTTCAATCAACAAAAAGGGTATGGTGATCATACCATACCCTGCGTGTCTTGCAATTTATTTTAGGGACAGCTAGCCTGCTGCTTCGTCAATGGTTGTGCCGGCCTCTTTGGCAGCCTTCTTGGCACTAGAAAGGGCCTTGCGATGGTTAGAGTTGACATCAAAGGCTTTGGCTTTGATCAATTCTTCTAGTTTCACAGCGGCCTTAGCGCGGTCGGCTAGGGGCAGGCTCTCGGTGTTGGCCCAATTGGCCAATTGCTCTGGAGTAGCGCTAGCCACATCTAAAGTGCTGCCACCACCAGCAGGCGCGGCTGCTATCTCAGCAACAGCCGGGGCTTCATCAACGACGGCCGCAACCTCTTCAATCACGTCGGCTTCTTGCATAATTTCGCCACCCGTAAAACCACTGGCCAAAGCATCAATGGTGGTATCTTGCTCTTTGGCTGCTTTCTTAGCAGCCGAAATGGCCTTGCGGTGGTTGGGGGTAACGTCGAAGGCTTTTTCACGAACCAAACCATCTAAGCGCAAAGCCGCCGCCGCACGCGCTTCTAGGGGCAGACTTGCATTTGCTGACCACTCTGCTAATTGATCAGGGCTGGCGTTTTCGACATCAATTGAAATAGCAGCACGTTGGGGTGCAGCCGCCTTTGCAGGGGCAGCGCCGCCCGTTACAGTGGCTTTGGTGGCCGCCGCTGCTTTCTTCTTGGCTAGCTCTTCAACTTCGGGGTTGTGAATGGATGCGTCGCGCTTTTCCCAGACTGGCTCAGTCATAGGAATGTCTTTTTTCTTGGCCAGTTTAGCAGTGTCTTTGTGTTCCCATTGGCCACGCGCTTCGGCTTCTTCTAGCGAACGGTCGGGAGCGATGGTTTGCCAATAGCGCACTTCTTTGCTAAGGCGTTGTTTATCATGGATATGCGTCGTGGTACGGTCAAACGATGCCAATTCATAGTCATGATCCATCTTGATGGCATCAAAGGGGCAATATTCGGCGCAATAACCACAGTTCATGCAAATATCAATGTCAATATAAAAGGCTTCGGGTTCCGGTTTGGGGCGGCCGGTGTTGGGATCGCTTCCGCGCACAATCCAAATACATTGGGGCGGGCAAACCTTGGCACAAATACCGCAC
>CAZLPC010000216.1:0-5886 GCA_964561305.1 uncultured Anaerolineae bacterium | reverse complement strand
GTTCAGGGCGAAACGCTATCAAATATTTCACGGCGCTATGGGGTCAGTTGGCAACAATTAGCGGCATGGAACAGCATCGGCAATCCAAACCAGCTTTATGCCGGCCAACGCCTAATTGTCAACAATCCTTCGTCCGATTCTACGGGGGCTGTGCCCGGCCCCACCATTGTTGAAGCTCAACCGATTAATAACACTCCCACAGTCCAAGCCACAACATATATCGTGCAGCCCGGCGACCGCTTGGCCAGCATTGCCCGCGAATTCGGCCTTAGTTGGACAACCATCGCCAGCGCCAACAACATCACCAATCCCAACACCATCTATGTGGGCCAGCAACTGGTTATTCCCACAGCCGATATAGCAACAGGTACTTACTTCGAGCCAAACGGTGGTGTACCGGCTGCGGCTGCGCCCACTATTACTACAGGTAAGCAAATTGTCATCAATTTGACCGAACAGCGCGTCTATGCCTATGAAAATGGCTCATTAATACGCACATCTATCGCCTCGACGGGTTTGTGGAACACGCCAACTGTTACAGGTGATTATCGTGTGTATTGGAAATTAACGTCTCAAACCATGTCGGGGCCGGGCTATTATTTACCCGGTGTGCCATGGGTCATGTACTTTTATCAAGGTTATGCTTTACATGGTACTTATTGGCATAACAACTTTGGCCAGCCCATGAGTCATGGCTGCGTGAATTTACCAACCGATGAGGCCGAATGGTTTTTCCGTTGGGCCGAAGTCGGAACGCCTGTCAATGTCCGTTACTAAACCCAAAGGGAGTCTATAAGCATGTTTAAAGTTATTCGCACTCTGTTGTTGGTTATCGCTGTGGCGTTACTAGCGGGTTTTACCCTGTTCCAAACAGACACCGCTGCCGCCCAAACAGGCTGCACCCAAACTCATACTGTGCAAGCTGGTGAAAATCTATTCCGGATCGGTTTACGGTATGGAGTGTCGTGGAGTGTTTTGCAAGCCTATAACTATCTTCCCAACGCCAACACCATTTATGTGGGGCAGGTGTTATGCATTAATGGTTATGCCAGTGGGCAGCCCGGCCAACCACAGCAGCCAACTCCCAGAATCGTTAATCCGGGTAATCCATTTGGCCCCACTACTCAGCCACGGGTCTTCTTTCCCCAAGCCACATTGGGCCAGTCGTTCCAATTATCGGGCTATAACTTTCCGCCCAACCGCCAAGTGACCATTGGGATCACCACATTGGGCAATCGGCCTTATGTGCCCTATTACACCACCACTACCGATGCCAATGGGCGCTTCTTTGTGCAAGTGCCTATCCCTGCTACGCTTACAACATCCGGCACCATCGCAGTCGAGGCCACTACATCGGGCGGATTCTTTGCGCTTAATTGGTTTTACAACCGCTAGTGTGTTGGCACAAAAACAGGGGCTGATAGTAAGCGGCCCCTGTTTACCAGATTCAAAATGATTGCGTCTAGTTAAGCAAAAGGTGCTGTTTCGCCAACCCGATGAATCTTCATAAAGTTGGTTTGCCCCCCTGCCCCAAACGGAACCCCCGCAATGATAACCATGATGTCATCAATCGCAACCAGTTCGGCATGTTGGGCAGCGTTTACAACAATTTGAAGCATCTCATCAATAGTATGAAACTCTTCAATCAACATCGGCAAAACACCCCACACCAACGCCATCCGATTAAATGTAGAGGGATTAGGGGTAACACACAAAATGGGTGTAGCAGGGCGTTCGCGGGCAACGCGCTTGGCCGTATAACCTGTCCAAGTGCTGGTGACGATCATTTTTGCCCCTACGGCATCGGCGATACTGGTGGTAGCAAGGCTGATGGCATTGGCAATCACATTATCGGGATCATCGTCTTGTTCAAAAGATATGCGCGTAGTACGATTAAATGTGCCATAGTTCATCAGGTTTTGCTCTGAGATATAGGCGATTTCGGCCATGGTGTATACCGCTTCAACAGGATACCGGCCAGAAGCCGTCTCGCCCGATAGCATAACTGCATCAGTTCCATCAAAAATAGCATTAGCCACGTCGCTGGCTTCGGCGCGGGTGGGGCGCGGCGACTCGATCATACTATTGAGCATTTGCGTTGCTGTAATAACTGGTTTGCCAACCCGATTACAAAGTTGAATGATCCGCTTCTGCTGAATAGGCACTTCAGATGCTGGAATTTCTAGTCCCAAGTCGCCGCGGGCCACCATAATACCGTCCGATTGCGACAAAATATCTTCAAAATTGTCAATGGCTTCATACTTTTCAATTTTAGCAATCAGCCACACATCGCCACCATGATGCCGCAGTAGCCAACGCAACTCGCGCATGTCGTCGGCGTTTCTTACAAACGACATCGCGATGAAGTCTACCCCTTGCTCAAGTGCAAAAATGGCATCTTCGCGGTCTTTTAGTGTAAGCGCCGACATAGACATTAACGAGGCATCGGGCGATGAAACACCCTTACGGCTCTTAAGCGCCCCGCCAATAATAACCTCTGCCGTTAAGCTATCGGCTGTCGCGCTTCGCACAATCATTTCTAGTTCACCATCATCCAACAACAGCCGATTGCCGGGCCGAATATCGCGGATAAAGTCTTGGTGGGGTAGCGGCAAATGACGCTTGCTTTGATCGGGGTTTGGACGACAAGTAAGCACCAATTGATCGCCCGCTTTAATATGAATCGGATCGGGATCGAGCTTGCCCAGCCGAATTTTCGGCCCTTGCAAGTCTGCTAAGATGCCTAACACAACATTTTCTTCAGTTGCAACCCGCCGAATCCGCTGAATCACTTCGCCATGCTGCTCATGCGAGCCATGACTAAAATTAATACGGGCGACATTAAGGCCTGCGCGAATCATGCTACGCAGGGTGTTTTCATCGGAAGATGATGGGCCAATGGTGGCCACAATTTTAGTACGTTTTTGATACTTGACCGACATAGGCCCTCATTTTCTAACGCTTAGAGTTGGCGAGTTAAATTCGGGAAGGCCTGCTTGCCTGCATAAACCGCAGTCGCGCCCAGTTCTTCCTCAATCCGTAATAATTGATTATATTTTGCAATGCGGTCGCTGCGAGCAGGCGCACCCGTTTTAATCTGACCAGCATTCAATGCCACAACCAAATCGGCAATGGTGCTATCTTCGGTTTCGCCACTACGATGGCTAACAACCACCGTCCAACCGTGTTGTTGGCTTAGGCGGCTGGCAGCAATGGCTTCTGTTAGCGTACCAATTTGATTGACTTTACACAACAAAGAATTGGCGTTTTTGCCTTCAATCGCCTGCAACACACGCTCTGGACTTGTTACCAGCAGATCATCGCCCACAATTTGCACCCGATCCCCAATTGCCGCCATCAATGCTGCCCAATGTTCCCAGTCGTTTTGATCAAGGCCGTCTTCAAGGCTGATAATGGGATATTTTTCAGCCCAATCGGCCCAAAACTGAACCATTTCGCTGCTGCTTAGACTGCGATTTTCGGTGGCCAAATAGTATTTGCCATCTTGATAGATTTCACTAGTAGCGGGGTCAAGTGCCAAGTAAACATCTTGGCCGGGTGTATAACCAGCTTTTTGAATGGCTTCTAAAATCACTTCTATTGCGGCTTCGTTATTGCCCAAACTGGGCGCAAAACCACCTTCGTCGCCAACTGTGGTCGAAAAACCCTTATCATGCAATATCTGCTTCAAGGTATGATAAATTTCTACACCCCAGCGCAAACCTTCAGAAAAAGAGGGCGCACCCACAGGCATTACCATAAATTCTTGAAAGTCGGTGCTGTTGGTGGCGTGCTTGCCACCGTTCATAATATTCATCATTGGTACGGGCAGCACATGGCTATAGACACCGCCTAAATAGCGATATAAAGGCAAGTTCAAGCTATCGGCTGCGGCGCGTGCCACCGCCAACGACACGCCCAAAATGGCATTTGCACCCAAATTGCTCTTGTTATGCGAGCCATCAAGTTGCCGCAACAAATGATCAATTTCCATTTGCTCGGTTGCCGAGTATTCGTCTTCAAGAGCTTCAGCAATGGGGCCATTAATATTATCTACGGCTTGCAACACACTTTTGCCTAAATAGCGGCTTTTGTCACCATCGCGCAGTTCAACAGCTTCATACTCACCAGTCGAGGCTCCGCTTGGCACAATGGCCCGCCCAAACCCACCATCCAATAAGAACACCTCAACCTCAATGGTGGGGTTCCCCCGTGAGTCTAAAACTTGACGACCCACAACACGTTCGATAATCGTCATTGTAATTGAATCCTCTCTAAGTCACTGAATAAACTTTCAAAGTCCAAGTGCTGGGCCAGTATGGCCTGAAACCGATTGAGTTTTTCGGCTTGGCCCAAAGGCGTTTTCCCAAAAATGCGTTCTAGCTTCTCTAGCACTTGCATGGTTGGTTCTTGCGCCACCACCACCACTACCCCCAAAGACTCGGCACGCTTCAAAATATTAGGGTTGGGGACACTGGTTCCTGTTAGAACCAAACATATCACCGAGTTTAGTTCTAGGGCCGCGCCCTGTAAATCAATGCGGTCTGCACCTGTGATAATGGCCTTATTTTGTGTATCCCGCAATAAGGGTAGTGCAGATTCCACAGTCATTGCACCAACCGATAGTGCTTCGATCAACTGGTTAGTAGCGCCCTGCCCCGTCATAACAGTTGCATTCAGATGCTCGGCCAGTTCTTGAATGCTGATAGCGCGAAGCTGTGGCTGTAGGGGCAACACACCATAGACGACAACACCACGCTTTTGTAGAAACGTCACAAATTGATCAACAGTACGGTCATCTACTGTATCGGGGACACTGTTGATCACCGCCCCCAACAACCGTTCCCCCAACAATGCTTGGGCGCTTAACACCTCGTCGAGCGTAATATTTACATCTTGCCAACTGGTTACCAACAGCACCGGCCATTCAAAATGCTGTACAAGGCTGTGGGTATGAATACCCACTACATAGCTGTCGCGCAAGGTTCCGCCACTTTCAACCATAATTAAGTCGCTGCTGGCTTGTAGATTTGTGTAGGCTTGGTCAATTTGTGCCCATGCTTGGGCTTGATCGAATTCACCCTTAAAGATCTGCTGAAGCATATCACTGTTGATACGCACTGGCGCAATTGCTTCTAGCGAAAATTGGCTAAGGCCAAAAACACGCTTCACAAAAGCAGCATCTTGATCCACGTCACCACGAAGGTCTTGAGGGCGATAGCCCTGCACACTAATGGGTTTCAGATAACCAACGCGCCACCCTTTTGAACGGGCATATAGCCCGATGCCCAATACAAGGGCTGTTTTGCCTGTAAAAGCCGATACCGAAGCGATATAAAGCGTGTGAGATTTCGCTGAAATAAGATTCTCTCCATCTAATTCAACGCTTCTTTTTAACCGATGCAGGTTAAATATATCGCAAGAGCAAGCAAGTGAAAATTAATCATTATTTAAATGATTCAAGCACATTGGCTATTGGGCAATCATTTAACTGTACTATTGAATGGCCCTGCGCGAGTGCTTGTTGGGTGTGGGCATGATACAGTTTATGCTGCCACGCCAAACGTGCTCCGTCGTGGGCTATCACTTGGCTTTCTATTGTGACCGCATCGCCAAATTGGGCGCTATTTTGATAGTCCATTTCATGGCTATCTATTACGATATTTGACACTCCAACCCCATTCTCATGCAAAGCCATAACAATGTTGTCCTCTACCCATCGAATATAATGAGCATTGTTGACATGCTTGGCCCGATCAATCTCATGGTAACGCACAGCATATACCGATTGATAGGGACGGCTTTGTAATTCGATAGCATTTTCTAGGCGTGTGCCAATAGGTTCAAGTGGTTCATCGGGAAGCGGGCCATATCTATCCTCAAATT
>CAZLPC010000215.1:0-5916 GCA_964561305.1 uncultured Anaerolineae bacterium | reverse complement strand
CCTGCGCCTGTCTCGGCGATAACGCGCTTTTTGCCCATCCGTTGTGTCATCAGGGCTTGGCCCAGCGCATTGTTAATCTTATGTGCACCCGTGTGGGCCAAGTCTTCACGCTTTAAATAAATTTGTGCGCCGCCCAAATGCTCACTAAGACGACGAGCATACGAAACAGGTGTAGGGCGGCCCGTATAGGTATGATGCAGATTCATCAACTCGGCTTGAAAATCGGGATCATCCTTCAGTTCAAGATAAATGCGTTCAATTTCCTCTAGGGCTGGGATGATCGTCTCTGGCACAAAACGTCCGCCAAATGCGCCATAATAACCGCGCTCGTCGGGTAAACTGATAGTGGTCGGGGGTATTTGCTGCATGGTCATCAGAAATTCCTCTTTAAGTTGATTTAGCTGCTTGGATAAAGCGCGATACTTTGGCGGGGTCTTTTTGGCCCGGGTGGGCTTCGGTTCCACTGGCAACATCCACGGCAAATGGTCGTACTGCTGCTACGTACTGGGCCACATTATCGGGCGTTAGGCCACCCGACAACATGAGGCGTTGGGTTTGCTGGGCAAGCGCTTGGGCTACATCAATGGCGGCAGTTTCGCCTGTGCCGCCATATAAGTTGGGATGAAAAGCGTCCAGTTGTAAGGTGGGTAGATGCAGTGGGTTGTCGGGGCGTTCATAAATGGTCGCCAATAGCTGGGCTTCTACAGCCGATTCGGGCCGAATGGTGATATAGGCTGGTGTTTGCAACATCGGCGCGACATTATCTACAAAGTCCCCTACCAATTGGGCCGCATCCACGCCGCTTTCTCGGCAAATTGCTTCAATATCGGCGGCAGTAGTGTCCATTTCTACTACGAAAACACCGACACATCGCGCCCAATATTGAGCATGAATGGCATCAATAATGGGACGGGCGGCTTGGGGTGAAATGTAACGTTTGCTGACAGGTGCAAAAATAAATCCCAACAAATCGGCTCCGTTTTCGGCAGCAAATTGGGCATCGGCCAGCGTCGTGATCCCACAAATTTTAACGATGATCATCGCAGCACTCCACTTAGCGCTTGAATTTGCGCGGCCCGATCTGGAGCCACAATTAGCGATTCGCCTACTAAGATGGCCTGTGCCCCTGCCGCCGCCAAACGCGCCACATCGTCGGGGGTGTAAATGCCACTTTAAGCGATAATAGTCATGTCTCGGGGGCAAAGTGCGGCAATTTCAACCGTCGTGTTGAGATCAACCTTAAAGGTATGCAAATCGCGGTTGTTCACGCCGATGATCGGTGGATTGAGCTTCATAGCGCGTTCGAGTTCATGCGGGGTATGCACTTCAACCAGTGCGTGCATATCTAAATCACGAATATGATCATAGAGATCGCGCAATTGCGAGTCATCTAGGCACGCCACAATCAGCAAAATAGCATCTGCGCCAGCCACACGCCCTTCAATTACTTGATAGGCATCCAGAATAAATTCTTTGCGAAGCAGCGGCAAGTCTACTATCGCACGGATATTTTGCAGATTTTGTAGGCTCCCCTGAAAAAACTCGCTGTCAGTTAAAACGCTGATCGCAGTAGCGCCATTGTCGGCATAATCTTGGGCGATAGTCATGGCATCAAAATCAGCTAAAAACACGCCTTTAGAGGGCGAGGCTTTCTTCACCTCAGCAATAAGCGCCACCCTATCGCCCTGTTTTAAGGCAGCCCAAAAATTATGTGGACGGGGAGCATCGTTTAGGGCACTATACAGCGTTTTGATAGGCCGTGCTTGTTTCGCCGCCGCCACCTCGGCCACTTTGTGAGTCATAATGCGATCTAAAATTGTGCCTGTCGGCGTAAAACCTGTCGTCACGTTAAGCTACCTCGACCGTGTAACGTTGGGTTAGTTCGGCCAGAGCTTCCACTTTTTCAAGGCCACTACCCGAATCGAGAATGAGCGCGGCTTGATGCAAGCCCGCTTCTAGCGTGTCTACACAACCACCCACCAACAACGCCGCTGCCGCATTAAGCATTACAATTTCGCGCTGGGCAGTTGTGCCGCCACCCGATAATACATCGCGGCTGATCTGGGCATTAGTTTCGGCATCGCCACCTTGAATATCTGTTAATCGAGCGCGGCTAAGGCCGAAATTAGTAGAGTCAAATTGATAGGTCTCTACGCGGCCAGCGCGTAGTTCACTCACAATATTGGGGCCCAGTGTACTAAGTTCATCTAGGCCACCCGCACCATGAATGACCAATACATGCTCAGAACCGAGTGCATTAAATACGCCCGCTATTGGCTCAGTTAACGACGCATCAAACACACCCATCACTTGGCGGCGCACACCGGCAGGATTGGTAAGCGGGCCAAGGATGTTAAAAATCGTGCGTACCCCCAACTCGCGGCGTGGGCCAATGGCGTGCTTCATAGCAGGATGAAAGCCGGGCGCAAACATAAAGCCGATACCAACTTGATCTATACACACGGCCACTTGCTCTGGGGTAAGTTTAATCTCGATGCCGAGTGCGCTTAACATATCGGCTGATCCACTGCGGCTGCTGATGGCTTTGTTGCCGTGTTTGGCCACAGGGATGCCGGCGGCGGCTGCTATAAAAGCTACTATTGTTGAAATATTAAAGGTGGAAGCACCATCGCCACCCGTACCACAAGTATCAATTGCGGTGTTGGCTTGCAATAATACCGGATTGACCATTTCGCGCATGGCTTGGGCACTACCCGTAATTTCTTCAATGGTTTCACCTTTTAGGCGCAAACCCATTAAATAGCCCCCAATTTGGGCAGGCGTGGCATTGCCGCTCATAATAGTGTTCATGGCGGCGTGGGCTTCGGCTTGAGATAAATGCTGCTTGGTCGAGACTTTCTCGATTGCGGTTTGAATACTCATGACGATGATCCCTTCTTCGAAAAAATTAGCTGTGTTGTTGTGTGCAAAACCGTGTAAGAAAACAGGCCTTTAAAACAAAAAATCCCTCCGTCATCAATCCGAGACGAGAGGGTTTTCCCGCGTTGCCACCCGGCTTAGGCCAACAGCAAGTGCCAATTTTGGCATCCTGTTTAACCTCGCTCAGTCGGTACAAAAAAGGGACTTTGTACCGCGCCCGCTAACGGGGGCTAGCCGACATAGGCTACTTGGGTTCACCCACATAACTCCCCAGTCCATTCTAGCTAGCGGTCTATGTCGTCTTCTCAGCACCGACGACTCTCTGGGATAGCTGCAACCTAGCTGTACTTATCTGGATCACTGTTGTGCAATTTTTATCTGCTCATAAGCGTAGCAATATCGGGGGGTTGTGTCAAGTAGCCACGCTTTTTTTGAATTGGTGTAACTGCTGATTATGGGGTATATTTAGCTTGGAACAAATGTGCTAATACACCATAGCTTTTATAGGATCAAGATAATGAACAAAGCCGAACTTCTAATTTGGTTGCGGGAAGAACATCGCAAATGGGAAGATTTTCTTGATCGGATTGATCTGGCTTATATGGATCAATCTGGCGTGGTCGGTCATTGGTCTATGAAAGATCTCGTTGCTCATCTGACCAGTTGGAATAGCCGTTTCGTTGTTCGTTTAGTAGCAGCGATAAACAATGAACCAGAACCTCCCCCACCATGGCCGGAACACTTACAAGATCAAGATGAAATCAATGCTTGGCTCTATGAAGCTAGTCGTGGGTTGTCCTTACATGAAATCCGTAAGGAATCAGATCGGGTTTTTCAGCAGCTTTTCACCCTTGTTAAAGACCTACCTGCTGATATTCGTATCGAGACTGTGCAAACTTCTCCAGAGCGAGAGTATTACCTTGTTTGGCTAGGTAACGAACGTTACCTTGTTGGTGAATTTTTTGATCATTACCGTGATGATCATGCGTCAGATGTACAGGCTTGGCTGGAAAAGCTGAAAAACTAATAAGCAAGTAAATACATGGCGGTTTGTGTAGCCTAATTTTTGTTGCACAAACCGCTTTTTTTTTTGGTGGCTATTTTGTACAGTTGAAAGAACACCTATTGGAGATTTTTTAACGGAGCTGGAAGTTGTTGATGTTGAGAAAACGCTTGTTGATAGTAACGAGCTTGTTATGGCTGTTGGCGGCCTGTGGGGGGCAAGATGAGCTAGAGCCGTTGCCCACCCGTGTCAGCGAAGCCGAACTGGCCGCCACTTTCGGGTTGATCTCTGATGAGGAGATAGCAGCCACCCAAACGGCACGCGCCCCCACCGCCACACATACCGAAACACCAATCACCCCTAGTGCCATCGTGCCCAGTCCAATCCCATCCGATACGCCCACCGCCACCCAAACGGCGACTATTACCCCCAATCTGATCGAGGCGACCATTACGCGCATCGCTGAATTAACCATTATTGCCCAAACAGCCACTGCGCCAACGCTAACCTCCACCGCCACCGAGACCCCAACCCCAACCCCAAGCAATACGCCTACGCCTTCAAATACGCCTTTTTCCACTCCACAACTGCCCGATAGCCCGGCAGCTAATGCGGTGCTTTTTATCTCCGATCGGGGTGGTACAGATGATATTTGGGTGATGGCAATTGAGGGCGAGCCATCGCGCCCCCTTTATAGCAGTGCCGATGCCGACGAGTTGGCGTTTGCCTGCGATCCGTTTGCTGAACTTTTGGTGTTCGAGCGCGTTAATGACGGTCAACGTCAACTATTTGGGATCACCTATACGGGCGTAAATTTTAATCAACTGACCACCAGTAACGGCGAAAACTATCATCCCGTATGGTCGCCCACCGGTGAGCAATTGGCCTTTGTTTCTACGCGCACCACCGATGCCAATATTTGGCTGTTAGGACGCGATGGAACCAGCTTGCGTCAACTAACATTGCATCCTGATGACGATGTTGATCCCAGTTGGAGCCCCGACGGAAATGTGGTGTTTTATAGCAGCAATCGGGGCGGCAGTTATGACTTGTTTCAATATAACCTGACCACCAACACCGAGACCCAAATCACCTTTACTGATGATAGAGACGAACGCCAGCCCGTTCTTTCTCCCGACTTTCAAAATATTGCTTATGTTGCCGAGCGAGTGCGCGACGAACCTTCTACAGGAACATTGTATCTGTTGGATAGCAATGGCTTCTCGCAAGAAGTTTTTGTCAACCCCGATGGGCGTGTAGAAATGCCGTTTTGGGTGGATGCCAACCGTATTTTAGTAGCACTGACTGCCGCCGATGGTAGCCGTCAGGTGGCGCTTATTCGTTTAGATCAGCCCAATCAGCCCGAAATTTTGACTGAAATCGGGCGCGATAATCGTGGCCCGCGCTATTGCTATGTTGCACCCGGCTTTATCGCCCAATTACCAGAGCGCCGCCCCACACCAATTTTGCGCCCCACCATGCCCACCAACACGCCCGCCCCACCATCGGCTACGCCCAGCGTGACACCCATTGTCACGGCACCGCCGCCACCGCCTACCTTGCCCATTAATTTTGAGGCAGTGGAAAACCCGCCCGATGATTGGTTGATCTCGCGTGAGACATGGACACCTGCCGAATTTGCGCTGATTGCGCCCTCTATTTTGCCCACAACACGGCGCGGCTTTTTAATTGATAACCTCATCAGCTTTACATGGGAAGCCGACGGAACCCACGTTGCAACCTTTGCGCTAGAGGCGTTTAGAGGAGAACTGGCAACAGTGCTGATTGGCTATACCTTAAATGACCTGCCCGGCCCCATTTTTGACCTAGTGGGGATTGAAGAAAATTTTAATGCAGCTGTGTTGCGCAACAGCATCCGCACCGAGCAATATACCCTTACCGACATCACCTATACCGATGTCAACCTGACGCTTGGTTTTCTTGTGCCTGCTGTGTCGCCCCGCCCGGCCCCCAGCGCCTATAGTGTATATACGCGCACCTTACCCAATACATGGATTATTTCGACCGAGCGT
>CAZLPC010000214.1:0-5923 GCA_964561305.1 uncultured Anaerolineae bacterium | reverse complement strand
TATATGACGCGCAGATAGAAATGATCCAAGCGACATCTATTATGGCGTTGGTGCTACCGGTTTTGTTGTTCTTCTTTGCCCAACGATACTTTATGCGCGGTGTGGTCATTACAGGCGTAGATAAATAATTCACAAAGGACGATAACAAATGACTTTTCCCAAAGATTTTTTGTGGGGGTCTGCAACTTCTAGCTATCAAATTGAGGGCGCAGCATTAGAAGATGGGCGTGGCGAGTGCATCTGGCATCGGTTTTCGCATACACCCGGCAAAGTCTTTAACGATGACAATGGTGATGTGGCTTGCGATCATTACCATCGCTATGCCGATGATGTCAAATTGATGCAAGACTTGGGCTTGCACGCCTATCGTTTTTCGGTGTCGTGGCCGCGGGTCATTCCGCAAGGAACAGGCGCAACCAATCTTACCGGGCTAGATTTTTATGACCGCTTGGCAGATGAACTGTTAGCAGCCGATATTGTTCCTTTCCTAACGCTGTATCACTGGGACTTGCCCCAAGCTTTGCAAGATCGCGGTGGGTGGACAAACCCTGAAATTGTTGGTTGGTTTGCCGATTATGCCGATGTGGTGTCGCGTCGCCTTGGGGATCGCGTCAAGTCTTGGACAACCCACAACGAGCCATGGGTGGCGGCCTTTTTGGGCCACAACACTGGCGACCATGCACCCGGCCTTAAGCACTTGCCCACAGCACTTAAAGTAGCACATCATCTGTTATTGGCGCATGGTGCGGCTGCGCCCGTACTTCGACAAAATGTACCCAATGGCCAAGTGGGGATTGTGCTGGATCAAGCCGAACGTACACCTGCTTCCGATAGCCCAGCCGATATAGAAGCCGCTTATCTAAGCGGTGTAGCGGGCGGACATCGCTGGTTTCTTGATCCATTGTTTCGCGGCCATTATCCACCCGCCGGCGTGCGCCACCTAGAAGCAGAATTGGCAGACATTGATCTGGATGCAGTGGCAGCGGCTTGTGTGCCCATAGATTTCTTGGGCATTAACTACTACTTCCGCATGATGTTTGCTGCCAATGAAGACGGCACATCCTTCCCACCGCGTATTATCCCCCAACCCGATGCCCCCCACACCCAAATGGGCTGGGAAATCTTCCCTGATGGGTTATATAACTTATTGGGCTTCATTCATGAAAATTATGGGCCAATTGACTTGTATATCACTGAAAATGGCGCGGCCTTTGAGGACGGTTCCCCCATTGATGGGGTCATCGAAGACACTGACCGCGTGTCTTATCTGCAACAGCATTTTGCTGCTGCCGAACGCGCCATTGCCGATGGGGTGCAACTAAAGGGCTATTTTGTCTGGAGCTTCCTCGACAATTTCGAGTGGGCCTATGGCTATGATCGGCGCTTTGGGATTGTTCATGTTGATTTCGACTCGCTTGTTCGCACACCAAAACGCAGCGCCTTGTGGTACAAGGACTGGATCGCTGCTCATAATACAACAGCCTAGAAAGGCAAATGATGAAACAGTATACACTTTTAGGATTGATATTATTACTGATGATGTTCGTATTGGGGGGGACAGCCTTAGCTCAAGGCCCGCTTGTACCCGATGGCGAACCCGGCGAATTTTACTATGCACCGTTCCCATTGCAAATTACGCTAGATGGCGACATCAGCGATTGGGAAGGCGTGCCCCGTGTACTTATGTCGGATGATGGTGACCCTGAAATACGGTTTGCCGCAGCATCAGACGGTGAATACATCTATTTCTTAGCCGATGTGACCGATAGTACCATCATCAGCGGCACACATGGCGCAAACTATTGGGACGAAGACTCGGTAGAATTTTATATTAATGGCACTGGCGATTTTGGGTTGCGGGCCTATACAAGTGGCGTGGCCCAAGTTACCGTCCCCGCGCTGAATGCCGACTTGGGCCCCGACGAGCCAGCTGTCCTGAGTGGCGTTCAAGGCTCTAGTGCCAATGCCAACGTGAGGGTGGTCTATACCGACACAGGTTATCGCGTAGAAATGGCTGTGCCACTTGAAAACGATGTTTGGACTATTGAAGCCCAACACGGTAATGCAATTGGTTTTCAAGTACATCTAAATGGTGCAAGTGAAATTAGCCGCGATACCAAACTGATTTGGTCAAACCGCGATACCAGCGATCAATCGTATATCAATCCGGGCTTGTTTGGTTATCTGATCTTCTATGAAGTAGGACAAACTGATCTTCCCGAACCACCTGTTGTTGAAACCAGCACAGCATCGAGCTTGCCCCCTGTAGATGCCAGCGCTCTTTATCGTAATGGCCGTTTGCCTGCCGAGGCCCGCATTATTGACCTGATGGCTCGCATGACTCTTGAAGAGAAAATTGGCCAAATGACGCTGGTCGAAAAGAATAGCCTAATACCCGGCGATATTACGGTTGAGTATATTGGCGGTGTGTTAAGCGGTGGTGGTGGTTATCCTACTGGCGACAATACGCCCGAAGGCTGGGCAGCTATGGTGAATGGCTATCAAGATGAGGCTTTGGCAACCCGTTTGGGCATTCCCATTATTTATGGTGTAGATGCGGTGCATGGACATAGCAATGTCTATAGCGCGACCATCTTCCCCCATAATATCGGCTTGGGCGCAGCCAACAACGCCGACCTTGTGCGCGAAGTTTGCCGCCTAACAGCTATCGAAACTGCGGCAACAGGTATTTACTGGAACTATGCGCCTGTTTTGGCAGTGGCCCAAGACATTCGCTGGGGCCGCACTTATGAGTCCTACAGCGAAAATACCGATTTAGTGGCGACTCTTAGCCTTGCTTGTATGCAAGGCCTTCAAGGCGAGAATTTGGCCGATCCTCTAACTGTATTGGCTACACCCAAACATTATGTTGGAGATGGTGGCGCAGAATGGGGCACATCTACTACTGGCGACTACATCATTGATCAAGGCTTTGTAAACATTGATGAAGCCACCCTGAGGGCTGTGCATCTTGCGCCCTATCTACCAGCACTCGAAAATGGTGCACTGAGCGTTATGGTGTCTTATACGGGTTGGAATGGTACACGGATGCACGCCGAAGGCTACCTCATTAACGATGTGTTGAAAGGTGAGCTTGGCTTTGAAGGCTTCGTCGTCTCTGACTGGGCCGGTGTAGACATGGTATCAACTGATTATTATGAGGCAGTCGTTGCGTCCATCAATGCGGGTATAGATATGAACATGGTTCCTTATGACTACATCCGCTTTATCGAAACCGTCAAAAGCGCCGTCAATAATGGCGACATCTCTATCAGCCGCATTGATGATGCCGTGCGCCGCATTTTATTGGTCAAGTTCCGCATGGGCCTGTTCGAGAATCCCTATGCTAATCTTGATAACCTAAGCCTTGTGGGGGCAGAAGAACACCGCGCAGTAGCCCGTCAAGCTGTAGCCGAATCGGCAGTGTTATTGCAAAACAACAATGATGTGTTGCCGATTGCGCCCGACGTTAGCACCATTTTGGTGGCTGGTGTTGGGGCCGATGACATCGGGATGCAGTCTGGGGGCTGGACTATTGAGTGGCAAGGTGGCATGGGCCCAATAACTATCGGCACAACCATTTTCCAAGGACTTGTGGCCGCTGCCCCAGAAGGCACAACGGTTCTTTATGATGCCACTGGCACATTTGCCGACCGCACCGAGACCGCCGAAATTGGCATTGTGGTCGTTGGCGAGCGTCCTTATGCTGAAGGACGTGGCGATGATGGCGAATTGGCATTGTTGCCAGAAGACCTCGCTGCTATCGAAGCGTTGCGTCCACAGGTCGAGCAACTGGTTGTTGTTATTCTCTCTGGACGGCCCTTGATCATCACTGATTATCTTGGCGATTGGGATGCTGTGGTGGCTGCATGGTTGCCCGGCACCGAAGGCCACGGCGTTGCAGATGTGTTATTTGGCTATCAGCCATTTACGGGCACACTTTCCTTTACATGGCCCGCATCTATCGAACAATTACCGCAAATTTCCGCCACAGAGCCGTTGTTTTCATTCGGCTATGGTCTAACGACCACGGCGCAGTACGAGTAGCATTTAGATATATCTGGGCATTGCCCCGCAATGGGTGATGCCACTCTCCTTAGATCGTTGTACTTACTTAGCAATTTCAAAAGGGTATCCAGTCAGATGCCCTTTTTTATTGGCACTAACAAGCCGACGACTTCACTAAACCAGTTGATATAGATTAATACACCATACGGCCTATTTGTAATTGAACCACGTCACCCACCTTTGTTTAGCTGACCCCGCACAGGTAATACCACATCACTTCCTTTATCATGAGAGCTATAGACCATTGCTTTAATGAAAGGAAATACAGATGTCTAATTTTGAACATTCGATTGATGTCAACGTTCCATTGCGAGCCACCTATAACCAATGGACACAGTTTGAGCTGTTTCCCTATTTTATGGAGGGCGTTAGCGAAGTAAAACAACTAACTGATGATCGCTTGCGCTGGCGTGCCGAAATTGCAGGCAAGGAGCAAGAATGGGACGCGGTTATCACCGAACAAATACCCGATCAACGCATTGCATGGACAAGCACCTCTGGGGCACACAACGCTGGCGTAGTGACTTTTCATTATATTGATGAAAACACAACCCGTGTGATGCTTCAAATTGATTATGAGCCAAGTGGTATTATTGAAAACATTGGTGCGGCATTGGGCGTGGTAGAAGCCCGCATGAAAACCGATTTAGAACGCTTCAAAGCATTTATTGAATCGGGTGGGCAACCGACAGGCGAATGGCGCGGCAAAATCGAGCGCAATGCCTAGTTTTAGTTGCGATGAGAAGCTAATACTTGGCTTCTCATCGTTCTAAATCATTTGGTGCTTATCTTATTAGCCTAAAATTTTGTACTCCACCGCCAGTGCCACCGCTTGGGTGCGGCTGGTTGTTCCCATTTTACTGAGAATGCTACTGACATGATTTTTGACGGTTGAGCTACTGATGACCAATTGCTGTCCAATTTCGCGATTATTTAGCCCTTCTACCATTAGCGCCAACACATCGCGCTCGCGCTCGGTCAAATCGTGTCCTAATGAGGGCGGCCGAGTGGTCGCTTGAATCAAAACTTGGGCAGCCTTCGGCGATAGCGTAGACTCGCCAAGATATGCCCGCCGAATCGCGCCAGCAAGCTCATCACCAGAAATATCTTTCATCAAATACCCAATTGCGCCGGCCTGTAGCACGGCTTGAATATGCTCTTCGTCGCTGAAGCTGGTTAGGGCCACCACTTGGGTCTGGGGACAGGCTTCACGAATTTTTTGCGTAGCAACCACGCCATCCATACGCGGCATTATCAAATCCATCAGCACCACGTCGGGACAGTCTTTGCGACAAATATTGAGCGCATATTCACCATCGCTGGCATCGGCTACCACTTCAATATCATCAAATTCTTCTAACAGAACCTTTAAACCTTTACGTACCATACTATGATCGTCAGCAATAACTACCCGAATAAGTTCTCTATCTGTCATGGGTCAGTTTCCTTTTTTCCATACAACTCGAATTTGAGTGCCTTTTCCAACTGTGCTATCAATCGTGATGGCTGCGTCAATTTCTTCGGCGCGTTCGCGCATAATACCAAGCCCCAAACTGGTAGGTGTTGTTTCTGCTATATAAAAGCCATGCCCGTTATCGGCGATTTCTAGCACAATATGGGTTTGCTCATCAATCACACGCACCTCTACTTGTGTAGCTTGGGCGTGCTTGTCTATATTGTTGAGGGCTTCTTGCGTAATCCGATAGAGTATAATTTGCACATCTGGGGGCAAAAAGCCAACATCGTCCATTACGAACGACAACTTAAATTTGCGGCGTTCTTGAATAGGCTCTAAATATTGCTCAAAAAGCTGCTTTATGCTGACCTCTGAAAGGGCTTTGGGGCGCAATTCTAG
>CAZLPC010000213.1:0-5927 GCA_964561305.1 uncultured Anaerolineae bacterium | reverse complement strand
AATGGCGGCGGCACTAAGCCCCAAGAAGCCTGTCAAATCAGAATTGCCCAAACGCTCTAGCACCGCTTCGTTGTACAAAATATCGCGGTAACTCAGCGAGCCAGTTTCGGCGAACAAATAGCCAATGCCTACCAACAGTAACACATCGGCGATACGGGTCGTCATAAAGGCTTTTACAGCAGCTTGATAGGCGCTCTTTTTCTCAAATAAGAAGCCAATGAGCAGATAAGAACACAAGCCCATTACTTCCCAGCCCATAAACAGCAACAGCAAGTTATCGGCCACAACCAGTGTTAGCATTGCGCCCGCAAACAGACTTAAATAGGCAAAAAACCGCGAGAAGCGGATTTGATGGGGATCGTCTTCTGGATACGCCCGCATATACCCAATGCTATAGATAAAAATCATCAGCATGGCAAGCGGAACCATAAACAGCAAGACCGCGCTAAGCGGGTCTACAAGGACACCCATCTCAAATTTTTGTGCGCCCAAATCCATCCAAGTGATGCTGCTGCCAAAAACGCGATATTTCCCGTCCTTAAAGCCAAAATCTTCGGTCAAAAAGGCGACCTTGAAGAATAACGGCCACGCCATCAAAAACGACAAAAATACTGAACTTGTCGCCACGACAGCACTGGCGATTTTGTTACGCCCAAGCGCCAAGATGATCACCATAAAACTGACCAACGGTGGCACTGGGATCAGCCAAGGGAGGTAATTGGCATCTAACCAGTTAATATCCATATCATCTCCAACTATCAGCAGACTGCTACCACTTGAGAATATTCACATCTTCGACCATGACGGTCTGGCGGTTGCGGTAGATAGACAGTACCAATGCCACACCGACGGCAGCTTCGGCAGCAGCGACCGCGAATACAAACGTAGCGAACACCTGACCGTTGATCACAGTCGGGTTGATATAACGCCAAAAAGCAACCAAATTAATGTTGGCAGCGTTCAGCATTAGTTCTACACTCAGCAAAATGGCGATGGCATTGCGCCGCGATAATACGCCAAATGCCCCAATGCAAAACAAAGCTGCCGAGACTACCAAATACATCCACAACGGAACCATGCGCTTGCTCCTTCAGGTTCTCTTAGGCTAGGCCTCGTCTTCGCGGGCAACCACAATTGCGCCAATAAGCGCCGAGGTCAGCATCAACGAGACGATCTCAAATGGTAAGACGAAGCCATTTTGGGTCGAAAATGCGACCCCAATTTCTTCAACAGTAATATAGTTTACACTAGGTGCAGCATCACCATCGGTAGGCAGGTTTGCGCTCCAGCGTTGGTTGCCAATGTCATCACCAATTGGCGTTAGCACCAGCAACAAAATACCAAACAGTACCACCATCGCCACCGATGCAGCCGGCCATTGGCTATTTAACGAAATATCAAGGCCCATTAATCGGCGGGTGAGCATGATAGCAAACAATACCAAAACGGCAATAGCCCCGATGTAGACCAAAATTTGGACAGCCGCCAAAAATGGCGCAACCAGCAACACAAACAACCCGGCTGTGCCAAACAAACTGAGCATTAAAAACAGCGCCGCATGGAAGATATTGCGCTGGGTAACAACAGCCAAGCCGCCCCCCAGCGTCAGCGCACTAAAAATGAAAAAGCCAACTGCTTCCCACGTAAGTTCCATTTGCATTCCTTTTCCTTAGTCGCCGCTACTAGGGCCCACAACAATCACGCTCGATTGTGCGCCTTGGCCGGTGGTTGCCAACGGATATTGCTTGTGTTCGATCATCGCTGTCACTTCGTTCAGGCGTTCGCGCTCTTGGGCTGCATATTGACGCAGCAAGCGCAACGACACCACCGCGATAAGCACACTAGCAACCAAGTTGATGGCCATGCGCGGAAACTCTGAGCCCAAACGGGCAAACCAATTGCCACTAAGGTCGGCGGCAGGATATGCAGACCAAATGCCAGCCGTCACCAATAAGTGAACCACGCTAAGGGGCACAAGAAACTTCCAGTTAAAAGCCATCAGATGATCAATGCGGAAACGCGGCAAAGTCATCCGCACCCACAGCATCAAGAAGTACACCGTGAAAGATTTAACAGTGAGATAGAAAATGCCCAACACGGGCACGTCTTGGACAAAGGGGCCTTGCCAGCCGCCCAAAAACAGCACCGAAAAAATGACTGCCACCAAGAAAGCGTGTAAGAACTCGGCCAAATAGAACATCGCGAAGCCCATGCCACTATACTCAATCATATAGCCAGCAATCAGTTCAGACTCAGCTTCAATCAGATCAAAGGGGGCGCGGCCAATTTCGGCAACATTGCTGATTAAGAAGATCAATGCTGCGGTTGGCACATAAAAAATGATCCAATAGGTGTCTTGAAACTGCACGATGGTTTGCATACTAAGCGAACCCACCAGCAAAATGGGGACAAGCAACGAAAACACCAAAGGAATTTCATAGCTAATCAGTTGTGCCACCGTGCGAAACGCGCCCAAAAGCGCATATTTGTTGTTGCTGCCCCAGCCCGCCATAATCACCGCAATGGTGCTTAAAGAGCCAACCGACACAAAGTATAACGCCCCAATCGAAAGATCTGTGCCGATAATGGTGGGCGCAAGTGGAACCACCGCCACAATCAAAATAACTGATGCCACCATTAATATCGGTGATAGCAAGAAGGGGATTTTGTCCACATTGCGTGGCAAAATAAGTTCTTTGCCCAACAACTTCACAACATCAGGAAACGATTGCAAAATGCCATAAGGGCCGACGCGGTTAGGGCCGATGCGGTTTTGGAAGCGGGCGGCCAGCTTACGCTCTACCCAGATAGTAAAGATGGGCAACAGCAAGAAAATCGTCGCCAACACTACAACACCGACGACATTTCCTAATACAGCGGCCAAGTCTTTGTCAAAGCCAAGGTCTTCAAAAATGCCTACCATACTGTTTTCTCTCACACCTTACACACAAATCGGCGTTAGAAAGCGCCGATTTCGGTTTACCGATAACATGCTGCTAGTTCCACTCTAAAGCGCCTTTGCGCCACGCATAGACCAAGCCCTCGACCAGCAAGAACACGAAGATCAAGCCAGCAAGATAGGCGCTAAAATCTAGCCCACTTAGCGCAACGGCCCACGGAAACAAGAACACCATTTCCACATCAAACACCAAAAAGATGATGGCGTATAGATAGTATTGCACCTTAATTTGGCCCCAAGTGTCGCCAACCGTCTCTACCCCGCATTCATACACGTCCAGTTTAATATCGCTTGGACGATTGGGGGCCAAAAGGCGATTGAGCATAATGGGGGCAATTGGCAAAAGCGGGGCTACTAGAAAAAACGCCGCCACAAATGCCCACTGTCCAAGTTCCATTGTCATTTACCTCCGCAAAATTGAAAGTATCCAACCATTTGCAGACACAATCGAGGCGACAGTATAACGTAGCCTGAATGGGTTAGCAATGTTTTTCGACTCTACTTTATGCATGGATGATGTACGTTTAGCTAGCCATTCTAGCATAGCGTAGCGTGTTCGCCAAAAAATAGTGCAATATTTCACGTTCTAATCAAAATCATCAATGATATTCATATCCAAGCCATCTAATGGGCTTAGTAGTGCTGGCACAAATCGTCCACGCCCAGCATCGCCCTTAAAGCGCCCTTTTTGTAGCAAAATCTGACCGCGACTAATGGTGGTTTCTATCTTACCCGCTACACGTAGTCCATCATAAGGGCTATAGCCGCCAATGTGGTGCATTTTTGTGGCTTTTAGGGTGGTTTTAGAATCGGGATTAAAAATCACTACATCGGCATCTGAGCCGGGCATTAAAGAGCCTTTTTGTGGAAAAAGGCCGAAAATTTGGGCCGGCTTCTCTGACATCTGTTTGACAATCATGCTCAAAATCTCGCGGTCTCCCAGCATATCCAATATTGGCGAAGTTCTCATAAAACCCTCCTCAACCGCTAGATCTTGCATTAGCGAGGACAACATTGGCATCATACGCATTTTTTGTAAGGCAGATTTATAGGCACTAAAGGTTAATTGTAGGCTGGTCTCTAGGCCGGGTATGCCGCCGGGTGTTTGGGTAAAGTCGTTGATGGCTTGCTTTTTGGCAAGGCTATAGTCGCAGTGATCGGTGGCGATTACATCTGCTAAGGGGAACAAGCGCTCCATTAGCGCCACACTATCAAAATCACGCAATGGGGGTTGCATAATGTAGGCTTCAGGTGTTGCGCCCAAGTAGACATCGCTATTCAATGTAAAATATTGAGGGCAGGTTTCAAAATAAACAGGATATTCTTTTTCGCGCAAGCGCACGAGGTTTCGAATCGTAGGTGCCCATGAACAATGGACAATATAAGGGATCGCAGTCTGCGCCAAATCTGCCAACATCACAACCCGCGCTGCGGCCTCATATTCGGCTTCAGGCGGGCGGCTATTGGGATGATAGGACCAATTGGTGAAGCCACCGCTAACAAGACGTTGGGTCTCGGCCGAGACGATAGTATCGTTTTCGCAATGCACCATGGCCACCATACCCGGAATAAGGGAATAAAAAATACTTAACAGTGCATCGTCATCCAGATAATAATTGGGGCGATAGGTTGTGAAGAGCTTGACACTCGTAATCCCTTGATCCACTAACCACCCAATATCATACTTAAATGGCATTTCATGGCCCGGTTTAGGTGGCGTGGTAACAATCATGTGAAAACTATAGTCAATATGGGCGGTTTTGGCTTCTTTCATACGTCGTTCTAGAGCCTCTTTGAAGCCCATATTTGGATATTGGGTAGCAAAGTCAATGACAGTGGTTATGCCACCATAAGCTGCCACTTTTGTACTAATATCCCAGTTATCATCGGTCTGATAAATGCCTGTGTCTAATTGTATGTGGGTATGGGCATCAACAAGGCCGGGCAATACAAATTTACCCGTCGCATCTATGATATCAGCATCGGGCCATACATCAGTATAAGGAGCCAAAACCCCTACAATCCGCTCATCTTCAATCAACAAATCGCCCATTGGTGGCAAATAATCAACAGCAAACTTTCCATTGCGAATAATCAATCTTCTGGTCATTTTTTGAGACATCCTTTGCTACAATAAAAGGGCACAAGCGATAACAACCAACCCATAACACATAAGGCAACAAGCCAAATGCCAATCAGCAAACCCATTCATCACCTTGCTAGGCAATTACAGGGTGATGCGCTCATTCAGCAGGTGCAGCGTTTCGATAGCGATGCTCTTTTGGTGAAGCCCACTACTGGCGAACCTATCGCCATCTATCTATTAGAGGATTGTCCTCTGCCTCATGAAATTGGGCAACTCTTGACCCAAAACTCGCAACAAGGGGTTTTTAGTTTGCTGGTTCTTGATGGGGCATGGTTGGCCGATCCGCCGGCCGGTTTGCAAGCTGTGTTATCCCTGCTAGAAATTGTGTATCCCCACAAAGCCTACGTCTATACTGTTCTAGACGAGCAGCTTTCGATTTTGCCTGTCTATCTCAATTGGCCCGATGAACAACTTGCCTATTACTTCGCGCCACCGATCAATCCGGCCAATTTGCGGGTGCGTACGATTGATATGGATCACTGGCAGTGGGCCGTCGCCGATTTTGGGCCGCGCCCTGCTTACGATCCCAAAGAGCAGTTTCGGCGCTGGAAAGCCAAGTATGATAGTGGTATGGGTGGGCGCAGAAATAACACCCGCCATGCACGCCCACGTCGTGTTTATGCAGCCCGCAATCATTATGAAGTGTTGGGGGTTCAGGCGGCGGCTACCCCTGATGAGATTAAACATGCCTATCGGCGTTTAGCTCGCGAGTTGCACCCCGACATTAACTCTTCACCAGAGGCCAAGCGCAAAATGCAACAAGTCAACGAGGCTTATCATGCCATCACCCGGCATAATCAAATTTTAAGGAAGTAAGCACAG
>CAZLPC010000212.1:2324-5936 GCA_964561305.1 uncultured Anaerolineae bacterium | reverse complement strand
GGCACAAAGAACACCCGATCTAGCTTTAGGTCTTCTAAAGCAGTTTCGGCAAGAATTAAATGCCCCAAATGGGGGGGATTAAACGTGCCGCCAAATAGGCCAAGGCGCTCTAGGGGCAAGATCAGAATCCTTTAATAGTTGAATGATCATAATCCAAGAACATCGCTTTCTGATAATGCCAGAGGGGGCTTATGCTGTCTATGTTGGGTTCTCTACGGTCGGCTGACACTTTGCCTACTGCGGGTAATTTAGCGTGGTTTATCTAGTGAAGCGAAAAATTGGGCCACAGGTACTTGAACATTTAATAGTGGTGAATGAAAGCTATCTTCTGGCCCAAACACGCCCCCACGCACAAAACGGTCACCTTGCCGCACAAATTGTTCAACATAGCGTTCGTTGACTTCAATAATCCAATATTCTAAAACACCATGTTTTTCATAAAGTTCATATTTTTCACCACGATCTCGTCGGCTTGTGCCCGGCGATAGCACCTCTACCACCAAATCGGGCGCACCCATAATATATTTACGATTGGCTGTTTTTGCAGTGAAGTCAGAGGTCAACAATAGCACATCTGGCTGTATCACATTTTCATCATCTATCCGTACATCAACTGGTGAAAGAAAAGCTAGGCCTATTTTTAGTAGCTTCAGAAAGACAAACACGTCACCAGTCACGCTTTGGTGTCCAAGTTCGGGTGCAGGGGCCACAAATAAAATTCCTTCGATTAGCTCGTGGGGCAGATTACTTTCGGGTAAGGCCAAAAATGCCTCAGCCGTCATGGTTTGAATATGGTCGTGTGTACTCATAATCAAGGCTATCTCCACAAAATTGGATTTATAACATTGTAACATGGAAAAATAGTGCCCCTCAGTGCTGAGGGGCGCTAGCGGTGTCTGTACTCAATTTCTGTGTGCGTTTAGCCCGCCGCTGGTGTGCCCGTAATGCCACCTTCGGTTAGCTTATAGACATCCAGTGCGGCTTCGGCGGCTTCGCGGGTCATCAGGCCCATGTCCACAACTACATCTACAATGGGGCGGCCTTCGGCGAGCGAGGTCTTGGCGACCTTAGCACCGTTTTCGTAACCGATTATCGAGTTCAGGGCCGTCACCAAGATGGGGTTGTTGGAGAGCCAGCCCCGTGCTTTGGCTTCGTTGGCTTCTATGTTCATCACACATTTCTCGGTAAAGGCATTTACTGCGCCGATCATGACGTGTGTCATCTCGAACAAATTATGAGCGATGATAGGCATCATCACATTGAGTTCTAATTGTCCGGCCTGTGCCCCCATCGTCACCGTGAGATCGTTACCCATAATATGGTACATAGCCATATTCAACATTTCGGCCAACACAGGGTTCACTTTGCCGGGCATAATGCTAGAGCCGGGTTGTACAGTGGGCAGCCGCAGTTCATCAAGGCCGGTGGTGGGGCCGCTGGCCAACAAGCGGAAGTCGTTGGCGATGCGGGTTAGCTCGATTGCTACAGTACGCAAGCTACTAGAGAAGAACGCTGCGTCTTGCAGGCTTTGCATCCCTTCAAACAGGTTGTCGCTTTCGTATAAGGTGATGCCAGTCAACTTGCTGAGGGTGGCCACCATATCTTGATGATAGTTGGGATGGGCGTTAAGGCCTGTTCCAGCAGCAGTGCCACCAATCCCTAAGCGGCGCAGGCCTTCAGCAGCCACTGTTACTTTTTCAATGCTGCGCTCAATCGCTTTGGCATAGCCGCTAAATTCTTGGCCCAAGCGCACAGGAACGGCATCTTGAAGGTGGGTGCGCCCACTTTTCACGATATGATCAAATTCGCGGGCTTTGCCCTCTAGGGCATTTTGTAGGCCGCGCAAAGCCGTCACCACTTCATCTAAGCGCCACAACACACCCAACCGAATGGCAGTCGGGATGGTGTCGTTGGTGGATTGAGCATAGTTGACATGATCGTTGGGATGCACGGGTTTGTTTTTGTCGTCAATGGCATAGCCTAAAATTTGATTGGCGCGATTGGCAATCACCTCATTGGTATTCATGTTTTGGCTTGTGCCTGCGCCGGCTTGGAAGGGGTCTACCACAAATTCGGCGTTGTGCTTGCCAGCGATCACTTCGTCGGCAGCTTCCATAACTGCCTTTGCAATTTGCTCACCAGTGATAACTGTACCATCGCTTAGTTTGACATCATCAATTAGCCCAAGGTTGTGGTTTACTTCAATGGCGGCTCGCTTAACCATTGCCATAGACCAAATAAACGCAGGATAGCAGCGCCCTCCTGATACTGGAAAATTAAGCACTGCGCGTTGGGTTTGGGCCCCATAAAGCGCATTGGCTGGCACTTGCATTTCGCCCAGCGAGTCACGTTCAATCCGATAATTCGTCATCAGAAATTGTCCTCATTCCTATTCGTGATACTGCAATTTTGTTACACAATCGGCTACAGTCTAACGCAAGCCTTTTGCGGCTACAATGGATGTTTAGCATTCTCAATTACGTCAACTGTCAGTGCTTTAGTTTTGCTACAATCAAACCCACTTACATTACCATCTAAGGAGCAAGTATGCAGCGCCGTCCTCAGAAACAAAGGATAGAAATATTACTCTCGCGTCGTGATTTCTTGGCATTTGCTGGTCTTGCTGCTGGAACAGGGGCTGCATTGTGCGGAGCTGGCACAATAGGCCTCTATTGGCTATTGACCAACAATGAGCGTAATGGATTGGGCTATGCCACAACTATGCCCGGCCCTCGTTTGGCAATAGATAAACGCATGGCCGCACCCCGTATAGTGTCGCGGGCAGAGTGGGGGGCACGTGAAATTAACTTTGCTGCCGAAAACGAAACAGGTTTGTATAGCGCTGCTAATCCTGAAGGTTGGCATGAGTATGAGGGTGATTTGCGCGACGACTATCAGACCGTGATTATCCACCACTCGGCCACCTATGAGTTTGATGATGTGAATACCATGCGTGTGGTACAAGATCTACACCTTGATGATCGGCGTTGGGCCGATATTGGGTATCATTTTTGCGTGGGCAAAACCGGAACAATCTTTGAGGGGCGCATGTTGAAGGCACGCGGTACACACACGGCTGGCTATAATACGGGTAGTGTGGGAGTGTGCTTATTGGGCAATTTTGAAGAGGAATCACCCACCCAAGAACAACTAACGGCGGCTTTTGCAGTGGTAAACTGGCTGGCCTTACGATTGGATTTGACACACTTAGCAGGCCACCGCGATTTTAATGCGATAACGGTGTGTCCGGGTGCAAATTTGTATCCTTATTTGGTTGAAATGGCGGCCAGTGCGCGGCTGGACGTTGGCACGGCGGGTTACAGCGGCCCTACGCCGCAGGCAACCGAAGAGAATACCGCAGCACTTAGGGGTTGCTGCTGCTGTGGGGCGACATAGGGCTGTGTATTTTGGTACAATAGAGACCGTGTTGTAGTGGTAGCTTATATACGATAACCAGCGATTTACTTTTAAGGACGCAATTACCATGTCGGATAATCAACAGCCCACCAATAGCCCTCAAATTCTTTTAGATACAGTGAATACCAGCATGATGGAAGGCTTGGGGCAACTGGCCGATTATTTTGGCTATAATCGATTGATGGGCCAACTTTA
>CAZLPC010000212.1:0-2314 GCA_964561305.1 uncultured Anaerolineae bacterium | reverse complement strand
GGGCGCTGCTTTTTAGCCCAGAGCCTCTTAGCCTTGATGATTTGGTAGATTTATTGACGAAAAGCAAGGCCAGCGTAAGCATGAACATGCGTACTCTCGAACAGTTGGGCTTGGTGCGCGAGGTATGGGTGCGTGATACCCGTAAAAAATATTATGAAGCAGAAAGCGACTTGTGGAAGGCATTGATTAATCTGCTACGCAGCCGCGAAATGCGCGATGTAGGGCGGGCCCTAGAGATTTTAAGTGGCAACAGCAAAAATTTGAAAGCCATGCTCCCACAAATGGATGAGCGCCAAAAGAAAGTGGCCACCCATTATATGGGACGTATGGAACAGCTAGAAGACTTTTTTCGGCTGGCCCAAGCGGTTCTTAGCAGTTTGATGGAATATGGGCTGGCTTTTGACTTTAATCAATTTTTAGGCGATCAGGACGACACAAATCCCAATGATTAGAACTGTACCCACCACTGGCAGCGAAGATATTGATCTCTATATGCGAACCTATTATTCGCTGTTGCGGACAAGCGACGCAATTAAGATCCAATCTTTAACTGAAGCTCATGCACAAATAGACTCATCGCTGCATGTTCATGCCCGCGACAACCAAATTGATGTGTCGGCTTTGGTTTATGCCACCTTGCGCCTACCGTTTGAGATTATTTATGTCAAATTGATTGCATTGGCTCAACTGATCGAAGATTTTGGACGTATTGGGCTGGGTGATGTAGAAACATGGCCCCAAGTATATGCTCTGGCAAGGCGGCGGCGGGCCCACTATGATGGCAAGGGTACACTGGCGGTGATGATTGCCAGCCGATCTGACATTGACGACTTAATCCCGATATTGGTCTCGTTGCAAATTGAGTGGAATAAGGTGCACCAAGCCTTTACCCTTAACCCGGCCGCACAAAAACTCTTAAAAACAGCCACCGACGCACCCACTAACAACACCGACACCAGCACTTTATTGGCATTGGCTCAATATTTGGGCTTAGAAGTCGCTGAATTATCGCGTCTGCAATCGGCGTGGAAAGGGCATTTTTTAGCCTATTTGGGGGCTATGGCAGGGCGGCGGCTTGATTTATCACTACAACTATTGGCTGGCTCTCAGATGAAGTATCGTAAAGCAGCGAACCGATGGTGGGATAATTTAAGTGATGCCTGTGAAGCCGAGCACAAAAGCGTTGCCAACCGTTCAATTTACTTTGTTTCTAGCAATACCCACGCTATTCCCAATCTTTTAGCAGGCTATACCCAACAAATTCAGTCCCAATTAATGACTTTTATGCACGAGCTACGACATGCTGATTTATTGACCGAGTGGGAAAATATACAAGCCGAGTTAACCACGCATGTGCATCATAATTTTTTTTATTATTTGCTCAAAAAATATCAGGCACAGCATCCTACTGCGGTAGCAGAGGCACTGGCCGCCGAGCAAGCCATTGGCCTAACCCGTGTTCTCCCTCAGCATGGTTTTGATATTGAAGCACAAATTATTGAAATGAGTAAGCTCGATGTAGCCAAATGTGATCCGCGTGTGAGCCAAGGCCTGCCCATCGAGCGTCTAAAAGCCAGCGATGCGGTCATCATCAACATTGATTATCCGTTGGGATTGGCAGCATTTGAATTATTGTCGCGGGTGATTGAAGGCACTGATGAAGTGTTGGGGATTTACATTATGGGCAAGGCCGCTACACTTAATGGTCGCATTGGTGACGTGATGCTGGCTAATGTTGTGCATGATGAGCATTCGCAGAACACCTATTTGTTTAACAATTGCTTTCATGCAGCCGATGTTACGCCCCATTTGGTCTATGGCACTGTGCTAGACAACCAAAAGGCGATTACGGCACGCGGCACATTTCTACAAAACCGCACCTATATGGACGTGTTCTACCGCGAGGGCTATACCATCTTAGAGATGGAAGCCGGCCCATATCTTTCTGCTGTGTATGAAATGATCCGCCCCCAGCGCCATCCCTATAATGAGATCGCTAATTTGTATCCGGCTCCGTTTGATATTGGGTTGATGTACTATGCCAGCGACACACCGTATAGCCGCGGCCACAATTTGGGTGCGGGTAGTTTGGGCTATGAAGGGATGGATGCCACCTATAGCGTTGCCATTGCCATATTGCGAAAAATCATTGAACGCGAGTTAGGAAGGATGCAAGCTAATGGCGGTTCAATTTCTTGATGAAGCCCGCATTTTCATTAAAAGTGGGGACGGTGGCGCTGGTGTTGTTGCTTTTCGGCGCGAAAAATATGTGCCCCATGGCGGCCCTAGTGGTGGCGATGGTGGGCGTGGCGGC
>CAZLPC010000211.1:4946-5962 GCA_964561305.1 uncultured Anaerolineae bacterium | reverse complement strand
CTCCAGAAAAAGGTACAGGAATTGGCAACGCTTTCTGATCGATTTAATGAGATTTTTTTGCAGCACGGCTGGATACTACATGATAATCTGGATCACACCATAGCACAGCAGGCTGTTGCACTAGCAGAAAATGGCGATATTGATGCTGGTGAACAGGTACTTATTGATTACTATACTCCCGAGATCGTGCGTTTTTGGGTCAATTATATGAAGCGGATCAAGGCATTTCAGCCACGATTTAAGCTAGCTCGACTTGCCGTCACTGACTACGAAGAAGGACGGTATCACGCATGTATTCCTGTTGTTCTCGCTTTGATGGATGGTCTAACAAGTGAATTGAACAACAGAAAAGGAATCTTTTCAACAGATACCGATCTAGTAGCATGGAACTCAATAGCCGCTCACAAAAAGGGCTTGGTTGAACTTGGTAATCTGGTCAGAAAGGGTCGCTACAAAACTGTTGAAGAGGATATTTCAATACCCTACCGTCATGGCATCGTACATGGTTTTGATCTAGGTTATGCTAACCGTGCTGTGGCCGCAAAAACGTGGGCCCTACTGTTTGCTGTTGGTGACTGGGCGATAAAAGCAGAAAAAGGCGAGCTAGAAGAACCCAAACCCCAACCTGTCCCATCATTTTTAGAAACACTGAGAAAAATGAAAGAAACTAAAGAGTTTAAGGCGGCGATTGATGAATGGAAAGCGCGTGATCTCACCGTAGGCCTAGACTATCCTGAGAGTGGTAGACCTGAAGATTACCAAGATAGCTCTCCGGAACAAAAGCTGGTTGAGTTTTTTTCTTGGTGGCAAAAGAAAAACTATGGGTATATGGCAAAGTGTGTTTCTTTGAAAAGAGGTGTTTCTTTAAAAGAAATGCCAAAAGAGGTGAGACGAGTTTATGGCGAAGCTTTTATAACAAGCTTCAAAATTATCAGAATTGAAGATAGTGCTGCCGCTGCAACGAATATCGAGGTATCGCTCGACGTCGATTGGTTTTCATTCGATGCGCAGGCCGA
>CAZLPC010000211.1:0-4936 GCA_964561305.1 uncultured Anaerolineae bacterium | reverse complement strand
CGCTCGAGTATAAGCGTAACGAAAAAACATATGAGAAAACCGTTATGTTTCGTCTGTTGTCTATGGACGAAGATGGCAATGGTACAGTCCGTAATGCACCCGAAGGTCGGTGGTACATCTATAATTGGGAGTATTTTTACTAAAGGCGTTATGTTACTCAAGCGAAAATCTGCTCTAGCTTAAATCCCTTATGTTATGACCCACAACATTCATTAATTTATTTTGGCGTTGAAACTTGCCGAAATCCCACGTCAGATTGCGACGCAGCATTCCTCAACTATCTATCGTCCCAAATTCCATTAACCAATTAAATTGAATAACCCTACGTAGAGATAATCTATTTGGCTTAGTAATTTGCGTCGAATCCTACAATTGAATAAAATTGAAATGTCTTTATTACCTTAATTTCCAACGTGATGAGGGATGGTGTGTTGAATGTCTCGACGAAATGATAGTTACGGTGATTTTGCGGACAGTGGTCGCAGGATCGGCTTGGCTTTCGTAATTACTACCATACTTTTTATAGTGGCATCGGTTTTGACGCTGCGATTTCTTCGTCAACTTCCAGAAACAATTCGTCAACTACGTTCTAGGGAACTTTCATCAAGTTTCGAACTGCTCCACATGGCTTCGAGAGTATTTACAGTATTGGGCTTTTTATCCATGGGCATTTTTATGTATTTGCTAGCGACAATAGAAATAGGGGAGCGTAGGATTGTTGACACCGGATTTCGTGAATCGGGCACTTATGATCCGATGGATCCTAACATCTATTCAACCTATACCTATACCAATCAAGTAGATACTCCTCTCACTGCTCCTTTATTTGGCTTTGGAGGGATTTGTCTGATGTCGGCGGCGGGTATTTATATATACATTCGGTTTTCAGCGCAATACTCACGGTTGCGTGCCAAGTTTCCCGCCAACGGTATTCTCATCTACAAGATTAAGCCGCCTCAGAATGTTGAGTATCGCCCTGATAATATCCACGAGTTTGTCAAAGGCCTCGCCGCCTCGTTTCCTGCCCTACTATTGCAGATTCAGGGTAACCATGAGGGTGTAACATGGCGGGTGGTGGATTCGTTGGGGATCTGTGTGCCCAACTTACTTGAACAACATATTCGCAACACCTTCCCGGATGCTGAAATTGAAGTCTTTGCCTACCAACCGACACTGCCGAGTGAGATGTGTTATCGCTACCTCAGCCAATACAAGCTAGGCACAGACTTTATCTTGCCCATGCAATACATTGAGGATTTTAAGCACCAAGATCCGCTATCCGTGATTGTTGAAGCACTAGGTCATATTCAAAAAGGCGAACAACTGACCTATTCCGTGGCTTTGTTTGGCGAAGCGCCGGATGCCTATCGCAAAGGCTTACGGATGATTCCCGTTCGACGCTAAGCCCTTTCCAGTTGTTATTCCGAAATGGGCTACAACGGGCGGCGGGAGCTGTCATCACTGACAACACACGGGCTGAAAAGTATCATGCCCGTGATCAACGGGTGTTGGAAGATAAGTTGCGTGATGTTCTCTATTATGGACAAGTGATTGTCCAAGCGGATTCTTACGATCCCCAGCGTCTACATGAACTGGTGGCACTAGTTGAAACTCAGATGCCTCAGTTTGCGAAGTCACCCTATAATGGTCTGGCCCGAGTGGGGCCAAATAAGATCATAACCATCAATAGCGAAGAGACAGAGTTTAGATTCAACGCTATTGGACATCATAATGCATTAGCCGATACCTACGTGATTCGTAGGAGCCCACTCCTCACCGTGTTCTCCACGCGAGAACTAGCAGCGTTATGGCATTTGCCTACCAATAAGGTTGTAGGCACAAATGTGGAATATGTCAATAGAGTCGTCAAAGTGCCGTCTAAAATGGCACGACAAGCGGATACAACTCCTGAAGGTGATGAACATCCAGACCGCGTATACATTGGTACAGGACGCTATCAAAATCGTGAGGTACCGATCGTGGTTTCGCTTGAAGACCGACGCCTACACACGAACATCGTTGGTAAAACGGGAACTGGCAAGAGCAATCTGATGCATCATCTCATTCATCAAGACATTGCCAGTGGACGCGGGGTAGCGGTAATTGACCCACACGGAACACTAATACGGGCGATTCTTGAAACTAGCATTCCTGAAGCGCGTATGGACGATGTGGTTTTACTAGATCTCGCCAATCGGGACTTTCCACCACCGATTAACCCAATGCGCGGCAACTTGGGGACCGTTAGCATTGGGCGCATCATGTCGATTTTTGAGCGATTGTATGATGATGTGGATCAGTATGTGCGCTTAGCTAAGTATCTACAAGCTGCTGTCGCCCTGCTCGCTGAGGATAACACAGCAACGATGCGCGATATCTCACGAGTATTTATAGATGACACATATCGTTACCGCTTGCTCAACCAGACAGACAACGCCTTTGTCATGGATGTTTGGGAGATCTATGAAACACAAAGCGATGCTCAACGTCGTCAAATTCATGAGCCAATTTTAAGCCGCATTGCACCGTTCTACGGCAATCCAGTCTTGTATCCCATCTTATGTCATCCGCAGGTGCTCAACTTCAGGCAGTTCATCACCGAGAAGAAAATTGTGCTGGTGTCACTGGCGATATCAGATGACTTGGTATCAGATCGTGAACGTAATCTTATTGGGGCGCTCGTGGTCTCTATGCTTCAAATAGCAGGAATGCAAGAAGAAAAGGAAAAACAGGGAGAAGTAGAACCATTCTATGTTTATGTGGATGAGGTGCAGAAATTTGTCACCACCTCACTTGATGTGGTGCTATCTGAAGCACGCAAATATGGTCTGTCTTTAACAATTGCCAATCAATATCTTGGTCAACTGCATGGCAAAACGCTTGATGCAGTGATGGGTAATGTTGGTACGACTATTGTGTTTCGTCCTAGCCCAGAGGATGCTAGGGCACTTGCTACCCACATGAGTCCACAGTTTAAGGTTGAAGACATTGTCAACCTTGACCGCTATACCGCCGCCATCAAGCTACAAAACGAGGGCGCAACACAACCAGCGTTTACGTTGTACACGCCACCACCACTTGAGAAACCCAAGGATGCACAAGGGCGTGCCAAACACATCACCCAGCGTGCTATCAAGAACATCCAACTCAAGTCAAAAACAGAAGTCTTAGAGTGGCTAGGTGCACGATACCCTCGTCGTAAATTTGGTCAAGCTGAGGCAGAACCGGTTCAAGACTATGATCCGGCCGGCACTAGCAAACCTCATCAAACAGACCAAGCAGAGCCGAAAAACAATGGTAATTCAGAACAGTCAGGGGTGAGCCCCACTGAACCGCAAGCACAACCTGAGGAGCCCTATGTGAACCATTCCGATCATGATACGGTTCACGACTACGATTAGGGGTATGATTTGCAATGCCTGATAAACCCCTACGACAACGGGCGCGGCGCGATGAGCGCCCGCCTGATCCTACTCTCATTCGCATTACCGCGCGTGATCTTGACATTATCCGGGCGGTTTATGAATATCGGGTGCTGACCACTCAACAACTAAAGGCATTGTTCTTTCCTTCCATGCATCAAGCCTACCAGCGCCTCAAAGCATTGTATGATCATGGGTTTATCGACCGACGCTTTCAGGGAGCCGCTGTCGATAAAATGAATACCGCAATGCTATATGTGCTGGACAAACGTGGTGCAGAACTACTACGGGGTCAACTGGGCTTAATCATTGATTGGCATCCAACTGGCAATGAAGTATCAATGCAGTTTCTAGAACATCTGGTATCGATCAATGATGTACGAATAGCAGTAACAAGAGGTTGCCAAGCAAAACCGAATTTTGAATTGCTGAAATGGCTTGGTGATAGCGAGTTGAAGGCGGATTATGATCGTGTGACGATTCGCATGGCGACTGGTAAACAGAAAACCATATCTCTCATTCCAGACAGTTATTTTGTGCTCGCAACGCCACTTGGGCAAAGTCATTGTTTTTTAGAACTCGATCGCGGTACGATGACTGTTAAGCGATTCAAAGAGAAGATACTAGCTTATCAGCAATACTATGCAACAGGCGTATATCAGAAGCGCTATCACACACGTAGCTTACGGGTTTTAACCGTTACCACCAGCCAGATTCGTGCTGATAATTTGAAACTAGCTGCCGAGGAATTGCAGGTCAAACAGCGGTTTTGGTTTACCACACTAGAACGAGTTTACAGCGATGCCATATTGTTTGATCCCATCTGGCAAATAGCTACTCAAACGGGTATATATTCGTTGGTTGACTTATCGAGTGGATAAAGAAGCTGGGTCAAGTAATAGTGTGTTATAATGCGCTTGTGGAAAGGTCAACACCCTACCGCATCTAGATATCAAGCTGCTTAGAGCTTGGGTTTCTTTTTGCCCCTTTTATGGAACGGGGGTATCCATTGGATGAAGTAAATCAGTCCTGCAAGCAGTACGATTTCCCTCAGGATTGGATCCTCCCATAGCAAAAAAACCATAAGGAACCTTTCTTGACTACTTAATACCTAAATTGGGAGGGTGTGACCTTTCTTACCTCAAGAATATGGCCAAATCGAAATTAAGGCAAGTCATTTATTAGACGCATGTGTCAGAACGACCCCATTCATTAGAATTAGAACCCCAATTAGTGGCGGCTTTTGCCGAGACGTTCATCTCGCGCTGGGACAGGGTGGCGCGGCAAGTTGAGACGGGCGCATATACCCAGCTTGAAGAGCCGCTAACGCTTCAGCATGTCGCGCAGCACTTGACCAATGTTCATGTGGGTTTGCCGCCATTGACACTGGGGGTTTATGCGCTAGATGCTAGCAGTCAAGCCAAGTGGTTGTGCTTGGATGCCGATGCAGATAATGAGTGGTCGGAACTATGGCGCTTGGCCAAGTGGCTGGCCGAGATTGATGTGCCGACGTA
>CAZLPC010000210.1:2087-6016 GCA_964561305.1 uncultured Anaerolineae bacterium | reverse complement strand
CACCGGGAATAAGCAACTGACGGCCTGCCACCACCACCCGTACATCTGTAATGCTATTGGCATCGGCAATGGCATTGACTGTTAGTCCATATTGCCGCGATATCGTCCACAAGTTTTCACCGGGTTGTACCACATGAATTGTTGACGTGGGCTGATTGCCACCTTCTTGGGCCGCTACCGATGTCGGCAACAACACCACACCCAGCAGCAAAGCCCCCACAATGGCAAGGGCTAATCCAATTCGTTGCATCAAAAAACCTCCTAAAAATTATGCAAATAGATATGGTTTATGGCAATGATAATAGACCAGAATGATAAGAAACGCCATTTAATCTATCCATCAAGTTTCGGTACAATAGCACTATCATTATTTTCGCCAAAAAAGCATCACAGGAAAAAATCCTAAATGAATCCGCACTATGACGAAACAATCTTAAACGTGCCAACACCCATACTGCGTTTTATCCCCACCGACAGTCTGTTGGCCCACGAAGAACACGATCACCAACGCAGCACACCCTTAATTAAGCGCGTTGTCGAGTCTGGTATTTGGCTACACCCCCCTATCGTAACGCCACTTGACGATGAGTCTGGGTTATATGTGGTACTCGATGGTGCGAATCGGTGTCATGTCATCCGTAGTCTTGGCTATCCACATATTTTAGTACAAATTGTCCATTATGATTCTGGACAAGTACAACTCGACCGATGGAATCATATTTTAGCAGGCTTGGCAACAGCACCATTACTCGACCGCATCAGTGCCCTACCACATGTAGACATCCGCCCCAGCGATTTGCTAGAGGCAAGGGCCGAACTGGCCCAACGCGACGCGCTGGTTTACATTGTTGATTTTGCCGAGTCAGATCAGGTGCATTTGGTTGTTACCGATGAACGCACCATCAAAACACGTACCGAACGCCTATGTACTATTGTAGACTGCTATAAACAAGATGCCAAACTAGAGCGCATTAACACCGATAATCTTGAACAAGTGAAACGTATGTATCCGCAAGCACAGACCCTAGTGGCTTTTCCGCGCTATGAGCCATCAGAGATATTATATGCCGCCCGCGAGCAAGTGTTGTTGCCACCGGGCATCTCGCGCCATGTTATTCAGGGGCGGGCCATGCGCTTGCTCTATCCCTTACACCATCTTGCCGATGGTTCAACCTCCCTAGACGATAAAAATGCGGTATTGGCCAAATGGGTACAACGCCGCATTGACGAACGCGCTGTCCGCTTTTATGCTGAATCCAGCTATCTATTTGACGACTGATTAAGGATGCTTGATGCCAACTGCCGCTGAAATCTTTAGCACTACGCCGCTCTATACCGACAATATCGTTTATACGATGGTGACATTACCAACCAACGGAGTCCTTGCCGCCGCCGCCCTACTCGCCGAAATCCGTGATCCGTTTATGGCCTGTATTGTGGACAAAGACGAAACAACCTTAGTGATTCCGATGATGGCATGGGAAGATTTCAGCGAGCGGCTACCTCAATCTCAGCAAGCAGGACAATTTCGACTCATTACCTTTGATGTGAGCTTAACATTTGATGTGATTGGCTTTATGGCCCATATCAGCCAGATTTTAGCCAACGCTCATATACCGCTCATGGCGTTTTCGGCCTTTGCCCGCGATCATATTTTGGTACCAGCGGAACAATTTGAAGCCGCTTGGAATGCCCTAGAAGCCGCGAAAGGATAGCTAAATGACCATCAGTTTTTTTGAGCCGGGCGATGTGCCCCAACCACCCGACAATGTGAAGATAGAGCATCTTAGCGCCAAACCGAGCGAGGACGGCTGGCGTGTAAAAATAGAGGTACACGTCACCCCTTTTCAACAACGCCCCAACATTGAAATACAGTTGATCCACAATCCGGATCAACATCCCATATCTGTTGCCGATCTCAGCATTATTGAGACCATGCACCCTAAAATGGAATTTACGATGCACGTCCGCAATATAGCAGAACCACAAGGCGATTATGTCTTAAATACGGTACTATACTATCGCCCATCGCCCCAAGAAGGTGATGAAAGTGTTGCCCCACCAGAAGTAAAAGATCGAAAGTCGGTTGCCTTTACTTTTCCCTAACGCAGATAGAGATGCCAAATGACCAACCAGCAACTACATCAACTTTTGACAACAGCCCGCACTATCGCTGTTGTCGGACATTCTAATCAACCACATCGCACCAGCTATCAAATTGCCCACTATTTGCGGCGTGTGGGCTATGAAGTTTATGCGGTTAACCCCACAGTAGATGTGATTGATGGGCAGAAATCTTATGCAACGCTCTCAGAGGTTCCGGTTCCGATAGATATTGTCAATGTATTTCGTCGCTCTGAGCATTTATTAGGGGTAGTGGAGGCAGCAATTGCAGTGAAGGCAAGTGCGGTGTGGGCCCAATTGGGCGTGTTAGATATGGATGCTGCCCAACGCGCCGAAGAAGCCAGCTTACCAATGGTAATGGACTTATGCATTAAGGTCGTCCATAGCCAGCTTCTTCGCTAACAGCAAGGGTGTCTAGAAGTCTCGATCTACGACATAGTGGGCCAGTTGTTTCATTAGGTCTACTTCCGGTGTCCAATTAACATCCTCTAAGGCTGCAATGCCTTTTTGGATGTGTTCTTCGGCCACACGCAAGGCCTTCTTGGCCATACCTTCATTGCGGATAGCTTGTACAAGGCTGTCAACCCGTCGCTCATCCGAGGCACGCTCAATAAATTCATCATGATTTAGGTTATGCTTCATAATGTAAAGCATAGCCGGCAGGTTGATATGCCCTTGTCGCAGGTCATGGCCGGCAGGTTTGCCAAGTTTTTCAGTATCGGATGTGAAATCTAGGGCATCATCTACAATTTGGAAAGCAATGCCTAACTCGCGCCCAAAGGTAGAATAAGCCTGCACAGCATCTTCACTAACGGCCCCAATAATCGCACCAGATAAGGCCGCTGCTTCATATAAGGCCGCTGTTTTGCCATAAATACGCTCTTGATATACTTTCATGCTGGGCACTTGCCAACGGGTTTGCGCCTGCAAAATCTCGCCACGACAAATACTCACCAGTGTTTCGGCAAAAATTTTAACCACACGCACATTATCGGCTTCGGCGGCTAGGGCGGCGGCTTGTGCAAAAAGAAAATCGCCAGTTAAGACCGTAACACCCAGTGGTAATTTGGTATGTAATGTGGCCACACCACGCCGTTCGGCTGCATCATCCACCAAATCGTCATGAACCAGTGTCGCAGTGTGCAGCAACTCGACCGATGCCGCCACTGAAACCATCTTATCATAGTCAGCATCAACGGCACGGCTCGTCAAAATCGTTAGGCTAGGCCGAACACGCTTGCCCCCAGCCGTCAGAATCATGTTAACCGCCGCATCAATTAGCTGGCTATCCAGAAAAGACACCCCTTGCATCTTTTGGACAACGTGGGCTAAGTCATCGGACACCGCCCCTTGCCAAGAGATTGCGGGTTGTGCCATTGCGTTGGAAGATATTGTCATGATGCGGAAATCCCTTTCAGATGGGATAGATGAGTCAATATTGTGAACTTTGGAACTTTCTCTTAGTATACTGAAAACCAAAGGTAGCGTCAATAAATTTAGAACATTCAAAACAAACTGAACATTGTAAGCAGTCCCATTTTCATGCTGTACTTACGATGCACTGGTCAAACGCTTAGATTCGCTAGGGCGTTGTCACCAATTCATATCGATCTTCGATAATGGCTGTGGCCTTTAGCATCGCTTGTACAGGGCAATATTTATCCCGCGAAAGCTCAATGGCACGTTCGACAGCAGCAGGATCAACGCTAGTGCCCCCTACCCGATACAAAATTTTGATATGCGTATAGACGCGAGGATGTTCATCGGCCTGCACACCTTCTACTTCAACGGCCTCGCTGCCAAGG
>CAZLPC010000210.1:0-2077 GCA_964561305.1 uncultured Anaerolineae bacterium | reverse complement strand
CTAAAAGCGTAACATGCTGACGCTTTTTTTGTAAAATGCTGGCCACATCCATAATTGTACAACCTGCCAGCGCCACCAGCACCAACCCCATTGGGGTTAATCCTTTCTCAGCACCTTCGTCACCAAGTGCCGAAGATGCCAGCGACACCGTGTGGGGAGTTTGGTCATCGGCAACTCCGTCAAACAACATACTTTCGCGCCAGCGCACCACAGCTTTATGATCTGACATCTTAATCCACTTTCTTCGATTATTTTTCTATCACTATAGACGTGCTATAGTAACTAAAACTGACATCGTGTGTTGGTCTCTATGACAAACGGCTTCGAAAAATAGGCCTTAGTGCCGAAAATGGCGTACTTTAGTGAAGACCATTGCAACTTCGGCTGCATCTGCCGCTTCAATTACCTCTTGATCACGAATTGAGCCACCGGGCTGAATGATTGCCGTTATGCCAGCTTGCACGCCCGCCGCAATCCCGTCAGCAAATGGAAAGAACGCATCAGAAGCCATTACTGCCCCACGCGCCGCCCCGCCGGCCTTTGTCACAGCCAAATTGGCCGAGTCCACGCGACTAGAAAGCCCACCTCCAATACCCACTGTTGCGCTGGCATTGGCCAAGACAATTGCGTTGCTTTTGACGTGCTGAACACAGTGCCATGCAAACGTTAATGCGCTCACTTCGTCGCTAGTGGGATGACGTTTTGTAACGACTTCCCACTCAGTCGCCTGCGGATCGCCTAAATCGCGCTGCTGAACCAGCACCCCATTGGTAATCGAACGAAACTCCATGCCGCCTTGTGTTGTTGTATTGGGGATAGCAACCAAACGACAATTTTTGCGGCCTTTATTCAGCAAATCAATGGCCTCATCATCAAACGCTGGCGCAACAATGACCTCTATAAACAATCTTTCCAGCGCGTCCACAAATTCTACTGTAACTGGACGATTGACAGCGATCACACCACCGAAGGCCGAAACAGCATCGCTGGCTAGTGCCAATGGAAAGGCCGCCGCAATGGAATCTCCTACTGCAATGCCCGTAGGGTTGGTGTGCTTAACGATCACAACAGCTGGTTGATGTGTGAAAGAAATTGCAGCCCGCCATGCCGCGTCTGCATCTAGCAAATTGTTATAAGACAGTTCTTTGCCGCCCAAAACTGTCCCACCCAACGGCCCCACAACACTGGTCAGCGCATATAATGCACCTTGCTGATGCGGGTTTTCGCCATAGCGCAGGGCTTGAATTTGGGTAACGCCAATCGTTAATGATTGGGGTAAGGTAGTATCATCTTGTACGAAGGGGTTATCTCCCGCCAAATAGCCATAAATAGCCGCATCATAATCGCGGGTATGCCGAAAAGCCTTCACGGCTAAAGCACGCCGTTGGGTTAATGTAAGATGCCCATCATTGACAAGCGCGGTCTGCACCATCTCATAATCAGCAACATCCACCACGACCGTTACGCGCTCAAAATTCTTGGCAGCAGCACGAATCAAGGTCACACCGCCAATATCAATATTTTCAATGGCTTCTGCTAACGCAATATCATTTTTTGCAACAGCCTGCTGAAAGGGGTACAAGTTGCACACCACCAAATCAATCGGCGCATAATTTAGTTTGCTTAATTCGGCCATATCTGATGAATGATCACGGGCCAAAATTGCGCCATGCACTGCTGGGTGCAATGTTTTCACACGCCCACCCAACATTTCGGGCAGGCCCGTTAATTGTTCTATAGGGGTAACATCCACGCCAACGGCTTGCAAGGCCTTGGCTGTTCCACCACTGGCCACTACATCCCATCCCATTGTAGCGAGGACGTTTGCCAATTCTTCGATTCCAGTTTTGTCAGAAACGCTAAATAATGCGCGCGGCATCCTAGGGCTATCCTTCTCATAACATGTCACTTGCATCCCAAAAAAAGAGCGTTGTTGTCACATTGACAATAACGCTCATAAGATAACCACTAATTCACGAGATTGCTAGCGAACATCGAACACACGCAAAGCAGTAGCAATGATGTCCATTGCTCGCCCACTCGACTCATCAGACGACAATAATAGCCCCGCCACGCC
>CAZLPC010000209.1:515-6018 GCA_964561305.1 uncultured Anaerolineae bacterium | reverse complement strand
AAGATGAAAAATGAACCAGTCGCGGATGGCCCGTGCAATGCGGGCGTTGTCTTCGCCGCGATAACTAATATAAACCTGTGGCGTGAAGCCTTCTTCGCCGAAGATACGTGCCGATGTGGTTATTGGCCGTTCTTGATTTGACATAGTTTCCTGCACAACCTCTATGACTCCCTTGAGCGTTGAGTCAGTATAATGAACCTACATCAAAGACTCATTATTTAGCGTTTAAAGTCGCTTAACGAACCGATATGATGAGAGAATCGTATCGGTTAATGAGTAAAGCATGAGGACTGTTCGAGGTTTTCATTTTGATGTGTTGTTATCCGACAGTTTTATAAAACAGCAGCAACATCATTCGTCATTGCGGTTTGTGGCAGTACAACTGAATAGGTCAATCTGCACGGCTAATTAGACAAGATACAACATTACTCGACTGTTGAAGGGGGACTGATGATTAGTTGGAGTGAATTTTCAAATCAAGTACCAGTGTTAGGTGCTTTTGGCAAAGCACGTTTTCAAAGTGGTGTTGCATATTTGGCGACTGTTCGTGAAGATGGTGGGCCGCGTGTTCACCCTGTAACTCCCATTGTCGGAGAGCAGCTATTTCTGTTTATGGAGCCAACGTCGCCAAAAGGCAAAGATCTACAGCGCGATGGCCGCTATACTTTGCATTGTGGGGTCGAAGATTCAAATGGCGGCAACGGTGAGTTTTATGTGCGTGGTCGAGCTACATTGGTCACTGATCCTGCCATAAGGGCGCAAGCGGTACAAGCAGCGTCGTATACGCCTAGAGAGCGCTATATTTTGTTTGTGTTGTCCCTCGAATTTGCTTTCATGAACCAATATACAGAGGATGGCCCGCAGTCTCAACGTTGGGAAGCACCATAATAAGTTGGTGAGAGATGATGGCTATCTTCTATTTTCATGATGCGGAGCGCAATAATACAGATAAAAAAGCCCATTAACAAAGGCAAGCTTAACGACCAGCGTTGTTCTAGGCTTAGGCTAATGAAGCAAAGACTCATCATGATCAGGCTTTTCATAATGATACTGCTGCCAAGTGCGCGTGTAGTACGGTGTTTTGGTCGGGTATTGGTATCGGAGAGCAGCAGCACAATCGCATAGGTGGGCGGGCTTAACATCAACAATGAAACGACCACTATAGGCAAAGGGGGCATTGGTATAGTATCTTTCGGCTTACATTGGCAACATAATTTTATTCTAGCATTGATTTGGGTGTTATGAAGATTTTGAGCCACATTTATTTTTCGTCACATCAACTGTGCCAATTGCTGGCGCTTGCTGCTGGCACACCACAGCAAGAGGTATGCGGATTGCTAGGCGGGCAATTGAAGCGTGGGTGGGCAGTTGTGAACGACATTTATCCTATAGAAAATGTTGCCCTAGATGCTGCCACTACTTTTCGGTTAGACGAGCGCCAACAAGTGCGGGCATTATATCAAATTGCGGCAAGAAACGATGTTTTGGTGGGCATATTTCACAGCCATCCGCATGGCCCCAATCATCCATCGAACAGCGACATGGCGCTAAACGCCTATCCAGAGGTGGTGCATTGCATCATGTTTCCGGAGACAACACTGAGGAAGGAAAAATTTCCACTGTCGAGCAATTGTTATGCCGATCGAGAGTGGGAGGTTGGGGCGTGGCAATTGTTGAAAGATGCCCGCCCCATTGAAATTGTAGTCGTCTAGCACCTATTCATCTGGTGTATCATCGGTAAATGCGCCGTCATCCTCGAAAAAGTCCGACTCGTCGGCTACCAATTTTTCATCGTCCTCTAAATGGGCACCATTATAGCTTATGGGATTTTGTTCATGGGTTTTATTTATTTGGGTAGCGGGTGTGATCATCGGTGTGACGGTGCGGACAGCACTGATTTTCTCGCCCATATTAAGTGTGAAGAACAAATCGCCCCGATAATCACGCTTGGTTTCAGGTGCTTGTATCGGATCGAGCATAAGCACACGATTATGACTGGTTTGGATCAAGAGATAATCAGTCGCATTTACAACAGCCCCACCGATGACCAAATTGGGTTGGCCTTTGGCCGATTTTAGCGTGCGTACACCGCCGCCGCCGCGCCCTTGCAACGGATATTCTTCAAGCGTTGAGCGTTTGCCACGCCCATCTGCTGTGATAACAAATACTTGGCGGTCGGGCGTGACAATGCCACTTCCTACCACAAAATCATCATCATCTTTTAGGCGCACCCCACGCATACCGCCAGCGGCCAAGCCTGTAGGACGCACTTCATCCACTAAAAAGCTGATAGATTGCGCTTGATGCGTTAAGAGCATAATCACGTCGCCATCAAAAACCACGTTTACACCCACAATCCGATCACCACTTGCCACATTATAGACACTAAACTGATCGACACGTAATGCCGGTAAATCATCAAGGCGACTGCGCTTCACTTCGCCTTGCAGGGTGCTGAAGAACACATAGCCGTCATCAATTGCAGGCGACAAACTGATGATACCTGCAATAGCATCGTTTTCTGAAAGAGCACTAAGACGCGAAAAGAAATCGCCACCGGCCTGATCGGCCACTTGCGGGATTTGTGAAACGGGAATGGTGGCGGCGCGGCCATCGGTCGTAACCAAATACAAAATGTCGGCAGATGTGCCATGCACCAAAAAGAGGGGGGCATCGCTGGCTTCTTTGCTTATTATCGGCATTGTGTTGTCATAAGTGCGCCACAAACGCCCTTGTTGGGTTAAGGCGATGTAGGTTTCCTCACGGGGTAGGTGTAGCCCTTCTGTGCCAATATCGGCGGGTATAGTGTTGACCACCGACGTGCGCCGATGATCGCTATAATTATCGCGCAGCATATTCAACTCGCGCTTAATTTCCATCCGCATCAGCTTTTGGCTAGACAACAACATTTTGAGGTCGCTGATGAGTTGCAAAAGGGCATTATATTCATCTTGTAGTTTTTTACGCTCTAGTTGGGCCAAGCGCCGCAGCCGCATGTCTAAAATGGCGTTGGCTTGTGCTTCACTTAGTTTAAACTTTTTCATGAGGTTGTTGCGGGCAGTATCGCTGGATTGCGAGCGCCGAATGGTATCAATCACAGCCGTAATATCGTTAAGGGCTATCAACAACCCTTCTAGGATATGGGCGCGGGCCTCGGCATTAAATAGATCATACGTGCTGCGCCGACGGATAATTTCTAGACGATGCTCGATATAAATCCGCAGCAATTGTTTTAGGCTTAACATGCGTGGCTCACCATCCACCAAGGCCAACATAATCACGCCAAAAGTAGATTCGAGTGGCGTATACTTAAAGAGGCTTTCGATGACTGGCTTAGGGTCGGCATTGCGCGATAACTCGATCACAATCCGCAAGCCTTCGCGGTCAGATTCATCACGCATGTCGCTTAGGCCTTCGATCTTGCCGCTTTGGGCCAGTTGGGCGATGCGCTCTAGTAGGCTAGATTTGTTAACTTGGTATGGAATTTCGGTGATGATAATGCGTTGCCGACCGCGCCCCAAGTCTTCTAGGTGGGCTTTGGCCCGCATAATCAACTTGCCACGCCCCGTAGCATAGGCCGCTGTTAGCTGGTCTTCGTTTTCGTGGCTGTGGGTATAGACCAAGCCCCCCGTTGGGAAGTCGGGGCCTTTGATGAATTGCATCAGGTCTTGCACGCCCACTTCTTCAAGTTCTTCCCAGCGATCAATGACATAATCAATGGCATTGCACACCTCTACCAAGTTATGAGGGGGGATATTGGTGCTCATGCCGACAGCAATCCCCGATGCGCCATTAACAAGCAAATTAGGGATGCTAGAGGGTAAGACAAGGGGTTCTTGTAATGAACCGTCAAAATTATCAGTAAAATCTACTGTACTTTTTTCAATATCATCTAACAATTGCCCGCCAATTTTGGCAATGCGAGCCTCAGTATAGCGCATAGCGGCGGCGTTATCGCCATCTATGCTGCCAAAATTTCCTTGTCCGTCAATAAGTTCGTAACGCATCGAAAAATCTTGCGCCATACGCACCATTGCGTCATACACCGCACCGTCGCCGTGGGGGTGATATTTACCCAACACTTCACCGACGATACGGGCGCTTTTGCGATAGGGGGCTTCTGGCCCAGAACCCATGTGGTGCATGGCATACAAAATGCGCCGATGGACGGGTTTTAGACCATCGCGGGCATCGGGCAAGGCGCGGGCCACAATCACACTCATGGCATAGTCTAAATAAGATTCGCGCATTTCGTCGTTGATGTTGCGTTGCAGCGACGTTGTTGGTGTTTCAGTCATCAGTTCTGCCTCGACAGAAAATTCAGTCGTCTGTTGATGGTAAAGCTCGGAAAAATGTGGGTTTTGCAGGCGCACACTATAAGGCAATTAATAGGTTTTTGTCAAGTTATATAGTCGTAGCCCATCAAGAACTTTTGTTCTAAGTATAGTCAAATGAATAGGGGACTGCAAGCGACTTTTTCGGTAAGATCAGGATAATCAGATTTTGAATACATTTTGAACAAAAACAAGAGGGAATGGTTGTCATGTTTGATCTGAGTATCGTCGTATCGCGTCTGAACGACTACGGTAATAAGTGGGAACAGATGATTGAAGCGTTTTTGAAGTCGGTTGGCGAGGCTTTGTCGGCACAGCGTGTCAGCTTATTTCGTAATGAGTTGCCGCCCGATAATCGGCAAATTGCTATAGGTGGTGTTTTTATTAGATCATAAAAGCGCAGCGTGTCTGGCTGCGCTTTTATTTTTTAAGAGAATAGCCCTACTAACTAGCCGTCATAGCCGGGTTCGTCTAGCATATCCTCTTCGAGTTCTTCTTCGTCGTCTTGATCCTCGTCGTCTTCGTCCAAGTCTTCATCGTCAACATCATAGTCTTCATCGTCAATGTCGTACTCGTCTTCGAGGTCTTCGCCTTCTTCGGCCAACAATGCACCTTGCTCATCCAATTCAATTTGGGGCGCAATCACATCGCGGTCTTTGTAGGTGTGGAAGCCCGTGCCCGCAGGAATGAGCTTACCAATGATCACATTTTCTTTTAGGCCAAACAAGCGGTCAATTTTGCCCTCGATAGCAGCGCCCGCTAACACACGAATGGTGTGTTGGAAGCTGGCTGCGCTAAGGAAGCTGTCGGTGCTAAGGGCTGCTTTGGTGATACCTAACAAGACGGGTACACCAGCCGCAGGCTCTTTACCTTCTGAAATGAGGCGCTCGTTCATGTCTAGCAGGGCTAGCTTATCAATCAACTCGCCGGGCAGCATACCACTAGCGCCACTGCGGGTGATCTGTACCTTGCCAAGCATCTTCCGAATAACAATTTCAAAGTGTTTGTCGGCGATATTCACACCTTGTTGGCGATAGACCAGTTGTAGCTCTTTCAGCAGATAGGTTTGGGTAGAGTCTTGCCCCAAAATTCGCAAAATGCGATGGGGATTCTTCGCGCCTTCGGTCAGTTGCATACCGCCCTCAACGTGCATCCCGTCTTTAATGCCC
>CAZLPC010000209.1:0-505 GCA_964561305.1 uncultured Anaerolineae bacterium | reverse complement strand
ATGGAATTTCGTAGGTGGCTTCTTCGCGCTTTTCATAGCGCACAGTTAGCTCATGACCGTTGATATAGACAGTGCCGTGCATTTTAGCGACGATTTGCCCTGCACCATCTACCTCAGTCATCAACACTTGGCCATCTTTCACTTCGGTTTCGTCTCCTACAACAACATCCCAACCAATAGGGATTTCGTTGGTTTCGCTGAAGACTTGGCTGTTGATGACCCGTGCAATACGCACGCCAGCTTCACGGGTTAGGCGTAATGTACCGCTGATATCGGTCATTACGGCTTCGCCCTTGGGATTCTTGCGGGCTTCAAAAATTTCTTCTACACGCGGCAGACCAGAGGTAATGTCGCCCGATTTTTGGGCCACGCCACCTTGATGGAAAGTACGTAAGGTTAATTGTGTACCCGGCTCACCGATGGACTGTGCGGCAACGATGCCCACAGCCTCACCAATGTTGACCAGTTCGCCGCGACCTAGATCGCGCCCATAGCACAAAGCACA
>CAZLPC010000208.1:0-6025 GCA_964561305.1 uncultured Anaerolineae bacterium | reverse complement strand
ATGCTGTGTCTCAGAAAGAACTAGTTTTGGACGGTCGGGATAGATCCCGACCGTGCTAAAACCGCATGACTGCCCCATTTTGGAGTGGTAGGATACATTCTGCCCGCCGAACCTTTTGGCCGCGATTTACCCGTTCATTCACGAGACGCAGCACTGAATACCATGGCCGCGCCCACCCAAAACGCCCCCAGACAGGTGCTGTGGGGGCGTTTTCGGTGCGGATGAAGTTGGCTAATGCTAGTGCTTATTCAGCCGGCACAACTTCGGTCTCAACAGGCACAACTTCGGTCTCAACAGGTGCATCTTCAACGTCAACAGGAGGTACTTCTTCGGTGACCACGGGGATGTCTTCAATATCAACAGGGGTCACGGCCAAGGCCACAATGCTGCGAACAATCGCATCGGTGGCGTTGAGGTTGCTGTTGGTGAGGCTGGTGACAATCACAACGACGGTGTCGCTATGCAAAATGTAAATCGCGCCACTCTGGCCCGCCGAGCTAATGCTACCTTTTACGCCGCTAGAAAAGCCATTAACGGCAAAGTTGCTGGGGTTGCCCACTTCAACGGGGGTTGCGCCTTCGACTTCATTACTAGCAGTGAGGCTGGTTCTAAAGGCTTCAAAGATGGTATTCGCGTTGATGGTGTCGCCTTCTACCAAGAACGAAGCAAATTCGGCGGGCAATACGCTAAGGGTTCCGCCTTCGCCACTCAGCTCTACGCCTTCTAATGTAGTGATGTCGCTGTTATTAATTTGGTTAAGGGTCTCAGCATTCGAAGCAAAGGCAAATTGCTCTTGTTCGGGACTATATTGAGATTGCCAGCCGTCGGGCAAGCGCAAGCTAATGGTGATGCCGCCGTCGGCCGAAACAAAGCCAGCATCTTGGGTAAGGCTAACGCCGCTGTCGCCGCCGTCATCATCATCGCCATCATCGTCATCGCCACAGGCTACCAAAAACAAGCTCAATAGCATCATCAACATCAAAGCATAACGCGAAGTCTTCATAGTTTTACGCATGGTATTCTCTACCCTCTTTTCATAGTTTCGGTTGTACAGTTCATTCATTATGCACGAATGACATCTGTCGTTATACACGCTTAAAGCAAATTAAACAACCGTAATCAGTCCTAGTTTCAAAAATTAGTAAATTTTCACAAATGATTGCCGCAGCCAACGCTGTTATGCTAACGTGGTGATAATTTAGTGCAATATTAGCGCGCCGCAATCATACCCTCAGCGTGCCACAGCTAGAGCAATGACGGTTGATAGTCATAATTTCTAGTCCCATATTGATAGCGTAGCCACGCGGTTGATCGGGTGTGGTACACAAGCCGCCCATTTGATAAGATTTTCAGCGTATTTACGAGATACAGCAGCTATAAAATACGGATAATCAAAATGCGAACAAGGTTTTTAGCATGGGTGATGGTTGCAACTGGTTGGGCGCTGCTTTTGGGGGCCTGTACGACCAGTGCTGCTACTCCTCAGCCCAGCCCCACCGATAATTTGCCAGCCATTAATCCTGCGGCGGGTGTGTCTGCCCCCTTGCCGATTGATATGGACGATCCGCGTTTTCCAATATTGCCGGCCACTGGCGATGACTTTGTACGCGGGCGGGCACTCTATAACGACAAATGCGCCAGTTGTCATGGCATCAACGGCCAAGGCCAAATGCCCAACCCATTGGCGGCAGGCCAAGCCCCGCCCCACGATGACACCGGCCACACATGGCATCATAGCGACCAACTAAATTTTAGGACGGTGTGGTTTGGGCGCAACATTATGGGCAACATGCCCGGCTTTCAAACCCAAATGACAATTGATGATGTGATCTTGGTGTTGGCCTATATCAAAACATGGTGGCAAGACGACATGCTCGCCCGCCAAATCGAATTTACCCAAAACCCCACCACACCCTAAAGCAGCTTGGTACTCAGCAATCAATATAGTGCTATAATATTTAAGCTATGCCAGTATAGCCTTAATGCAAATGTTGGCCAACCCAAATCAGTAGTAGAAAAGCTATAGATGATGACCGACCCATACAGAATCGAAATTCGACTCATCGGTGACACGCTTACCCCCGCTAACATTCGGTCGCGGGATATTGCAACGATTATTGAAGCTATCGAGCAAATGTTGGCTGCTGTGATTGCCCGCGATAATCCACATTTGGGGGTTGATGAAAGCGAGGTAACGGTGGGGTTGGCAGAGGTGCTGCATGGTAGTTATCGGATGCAATTTCAGTCTCAATATGACCCAGAAGCCAAGCGAGCTTTTGTAACCATCACCACTGCTATTCATGAACAACAGTTTGATGCGTTGCCACAGATAACCGTTGAAGCCATTAAATCGGTGCGGAAAATTGCCCGCCTCTATCACACCGACCTGCAACTTGGTTATCAAAATGGCACTTTTGAGTCGTTGGCAACCATAAGTGCCAACACCGCTATTGATGTTGCTATTCCACAAGCCGAAAGCGAGACCACACTTTATGGCCACTTGCTTCGTATTGGTGGCACAAACCCCCCAACTGCCCAGTTGCAGCTTCTAAACGGGCAGCGCCTTAACTGTAATGTGACGGAAAGCGATAACTTAAGCGTGGCCAAACAGCTGGGCGCACGGCTGTATACACAAGTGGGTGTGCGCGGCATGGCACGTTGGGACTTGCGCGACATGGCTTTGATTTTCTTTCGCATAGATGAGGTTTTGCCCTATCGTGGTGTTCCACTCGGCACTGCGCTGGCCCAGTTGCGCGATGAAGTGGGTGATATTTACGCCAACATCCCTGATCTTGAAGCCTATTTTGCCGATATTCGAGACGATGAGGAGGGTAGCACCACGTGGATGTCGTCTGTATAGATACTCAAATTTTGTCGTGGGCCATCGTCAAAAAGCCACCCAATAGTAACCCTAATTTAGTTCATATTGCTACAGATTTTATGCAATGGGTTCAAGACCAAAACTTTACTGTCATTGTTCCAACAATAATTGTATCTGAGTTACTAATTCCAGTTCCTATAGAAGACCATCCGCGTTTGCTGCAACTGCTTTCTGCCAATTATCGCATCGTACCATTTGATCTGCCCTCTGCCCGAAAAATGGCCGAAATGCGCCAAGCATTTATCATACAAAATCGCCTTAGAGTTTTACTTGATCCCAATCGTCCTGACGCAACCAAAGCCGCCCTGAAAGCTGATGTGATGATTATTGCGACAGCGCTAGCTCACGGTGCACAGGCGCTCTATAGCCACAATACTGATATGAGAAACATGGCAAAAGATTATATAACGGCCTTTAGTTTAGACGATGTGCCGTTTCAACGTAGCTTTGGCTTCAACGACGGCGATTCTAATATCTAACCCAACAAGTGATCTATGGCCCATGCCCAGCCGTGGGGGCCTACCTTTGGCACGCGCACCAGCCCCGCCACTGGTAGATCGTGCCATGTTTGGTCGGGACGCTGCACCAGATAAGGGCGGGCCACTGCTAGCAGTAGGGGGGTGTCGTTGGGGCTGTCGCCAATGCCGACGCTGTGGGCGGCGCTGGCCCCCAAATATTGCAACAGCCACCGCACCGCTGCGCCTTTATCGGCCCCGCGCCCAGTCACGGTATAAAAACGCCCCCCCGACGGCGCGTGCAGCCCGTGGCGCTGGCAAGCGTCCCTAAACTGCGCCAATGCTGCGGCGCTGAAGGGTGTGCAAATGGTCGCCGAATAGTCGCGCTGTTGGGCCAAGCGGGCCGCGGCGGGGCTAAGGCCCGTGATGGCGGCCACGTCGGCGGTGCTCATCTCATGAAAGCCCACAAAATCCAGCGGGGTCTCGCGCCGAATCTGGTCAAGGCGGGCGATGATGTCGGCGGCCTTCAGCCCCAACTCGTGGCGCTGCCCATTTTCAAATACAATCGCGCTGCCGTTTTCGACAATATAAGGGTCTTTGATGTCTAGCACGGCGCAGATGGGCGCTTGCTCGGCGGCAGTTTTGGCCGAACACAATATAACTGGAATATGGGCCACTTGCACGCGCCGCAGCGCTGCTTGGGCCGCGTCGGGACGATAGGTGTGCGCGTCTAAAAGCGTGCCGTCTAGGTCACTGAAGATGATCCATGCAGGGGGCATAATCACGCTCCATTAGGTGGGCGGATCAAGTGGTGCGCCTTTTTCGCGCAGAAAATGCACCGCTTCGTCGCGGTCAGTAAAAATGAAGGTGCGCCGCTTGCTGATAAGATTCCACAGCGCCAACATATAGCTATAAAAGGGATTCCTGACATCATAATAGGCGATCCAGCCGTTTTTGGGATGCTGAATAAGCGTCTTCACACCCTCTAGTTGACTCGCCTCATAAAACGATACCGCTAGGCGCGTAATGCCATTAATGTCAACCAAGAGATAAAGTGGGTCACAGGGCGATTGATCGTTGAGGGCTACGATGTCTTGGCACAAGTTGTTGATATCTTCGGCAGAAACCACGCCCGAAATAGCAATCTCTATCACAATTTCATGAACAAGCCACGCAATAGTATAGGGCATCATTAGCCTGCTTCGATAGGTGCGCCTTTTTCGCGCAAGAACTGTGGCGCTTCGTCAAAGTGTTTTAGCCGAAAGCCCGGCACACGGTCGGCACAGTGGCGATCATTTGCACACCGACCTTAAGCCATTTTATATCAAACCGATTGACCAACACAAATACGACACCCGCGCTAGCCTTTGGGCCAGCCCAAAAAACCTCATTTTTGATTTGCTCTACAAATTGGGGATTGCTACGCCGTGTTCTTTCAAGAAGAAAAGCGCATCTTCACGATGAGAAAAAACACCGCCACGCAGTTTGCCGCCATGCAGCAATATTTCGACCATCATATTGTAGAACGGGTTTTTGTCATCGAAGTAGGTCAGGTAGCCTAATTTTGGGTGAGTGGCTAGGGCCATAAACGCCGCTGAACGCAACAGGTCATCCATCCGATAGTTGATGGTTTTCACTTGTGCAATGTCAATCATCACATGCACTTCGGCAGCATCTGCTTGGTTTATGCTGTCTATCAGTGCTTGGCAAACTCCTTCAAAGTCATCTAGGGTGGCGTTGCCATACACTACAACTTCTACCAATTGGGGCGCAACAAAACCTGTTATTTGATATGGCATACCCAGTTGTACCTATTCCAATAAACGGTCTTCATACTGAAACCAAACATAACGTGCTAGGGGTATGCGTGTCAAGTGCCAGCATTTAAAAGCGATTAAAACTCAGTAGTTTACAATTTGGCTTTTTGGGCTGGCACACAGGCACAGCCCCTTCCCCAGAAAACCGCAGGGCCACGCCATTCTGTGGGCGGCCCTGCGTGGTCGCCCATGTTTTTTCATGAAAATGTGATCTACTGAATCTCTATTTCTTATTTTCATTCAATAAATCACTGATTTAGTGGGCTAATAAGGTTTGGGCGGCACTGGATATGGCAAGCCATAGCTTGCGGGCTGGGATACTGGCTCGCTATAAATCATCACATGGCCACAGCTATTGCAGCGCAGGCCCCACAACGGCTCTAGGTCTTGCCCGCTTTCTGAAACGCAAAACAAAGGATGATTGGCCGGGTTGGGTAACACAAAGCGTACCACTGTTAGTTGGGTGTGTTTACACGCGATGCAGCGCATGGTGTGGCGTGGTCGGCGTGGTCGGCGTGATGGCGTGTTGCGTTGTGCTGAGGTGTTTTGGCGGGTAATGATATAGGCCGTGCCAAAAGACGTTATCATGATAATGCTACCAATCAAAACTATAGCCAACCAATTGAGGTTTTGCATAATCGTTTAACCTGTTGCCCATTTTGGACGGTACTTGCTTCCCGATAGACACCAGTATAACCCGCCCTTCCTCCGACTTAAAGGGCCCTATTAAAAGTTTCGGATGAAATTCATAATTAGAAAATGGGAAATAGGGAATAGTAAGTGTGCAAAATTCACCAATTGGGCGGCAGGTATGCCGTACCCTACAAACCGCATGGCCGCGCCATCGGCGGGATCGCCAAATGTTGAGACCG
>CAZLPC010000207.1:5626-6047 GCA_964561305.1 uncultured Anaerolineae bacterium | reverse complement strand
TCGCTTTTCGGGGGGCACTGCAACCTATTTTTGGCTTGTGGTGTACGGCCATTTTCTTTACGGTGGTTCACATGCAATATACCCTTACCCCCGCTGCACTCATTATCCTGACCGTAGCGGTAGCTTTCGGCTATTTGCGGCGCTACTATAGTCTTTATACCGTCATTGTCGCACATTTTCTGTACAATTTTATTCAATTATTGTTGAATGTTTGGTTACAGTAGAGTTCCACTCAAAATCATAGCGTGTGTTATACTGATGGGCAGTGGATGATAGATAAACAAATGAATGAAAGGTGCTGTGCATGGGGCTTCGCAATCTTTCTGGTGGTGCTGAAGGTGGCCCTAATCTTGAAGAGCTACTTCAAATTGCCACCAACACCCTTAAACAAGGCAACAAACAAGGTGCAGAAGTGATTGTG
>CAZLPC010000207.1:0-5616 GCA_964561305.1 uncultured Anaerolineae bacterium | reverse complement strand
TAACGACCGCGCATGGGTTTTGCTGGCGTATACCACTGATGATCCACTCGAGCGTCGCCGCTGGTTACAACAAGCCCTGCGGGTGAACCCACAAAACACAACCGCCCGCCGTGCGCTCGAAAAAATGGAGCGTGTACAAACCAATGTAAAAGATCGCACGATCTATTATGGGACAATTGGCCTTGTGATTGCGCTAGCTATCTTGGCCCTAGCCTGTGTGCTGGTTTTGATCATCTAATTAAACAAGAGGTGTGACATTGGAACAGAACCAAATCCGCGAGTGGATGCGCGAAGGCATCGAAGCTGCGCGTAACAACAACAAAATTATTGCCCGCGATTTTTTTCGGCGTGTTTTAGAGGTTGATCCCAATAATGAATTGGCGTGGATGTGGATGGCCCAATCGGTGGATCGGGTCTCAGAGCGTCGCCAAGCCCTAGAGCGTGTATTAGAAATTAATCCGCGCAACGAGCGTGCCCTAGCCGCCATTGCCCGCATGACTGAAGAATCGGGTTATACACCGTCGGCATCGGGTGCTAGAATGTCGGACTCGGTTAGCAGTGCTATGCGTACTAATGACCAAAATGCTGCCGATGCCTCGCGTCAATCGGTAGAAGTAGAACGCGACTGGCTGCGCCCCGTTAGCCGCGAAAACATGCCCAGCGAGTTGTGGTCTAAAAATCGGCGACAAAACAATAATTTGTTGCTGTATCTATTGGGTGGTGTTGCCATTGCTCTGATTGGTTTTGGCGTTTTCTTGTTGCTAGGCTATTTAGAAGATGATAGTGATTCCTCTGATGAGCAACCTACACCAGTGTTGTCGGCTGCCGATATTCAAGCCACCAGTGACGTGTTAGCTCTAACTCCACCGTCTACACCTGTGCCGCCCACCAATACACTTTTACCCACATCAATCTTTGCACTGACACCCACCTCTACTGGGTTGCCGCCAACACTGGCCCCAACCTTGACCAACACCCCACAAGCTACTAACACACCCACACCCGGCCCCACCAATCCTGATATATTCCGCATTGTCTATGCGGCTAGTAGCGCTCCCGGTGAACCTGCACGGCTATATAGTGCTAATGGTGATGGAAGCGACCCACAGTTTTTGCTCTTTACGCTTGATGGTGTTCCTATTCGTGAAGTAGCTTCTGCCGATGATGAGCGACGTATTGAATTCCTTGATCCGGCACTTTCGCCCGCAGGAGAATTTATTGCGTTTACAATGGAAATTGACGGTATTCAAGAAATTTATGTTGCGCCAGATGGTGGTGGCGAGGTCTTTCAGATTACGCTAACCAACACCAACGAGACACGCGGCGCAGCATGGCATCCAAATGGTGAGATTATCGCCTACTACTCGAATGCCGATGGTGATTTTGACATCTATACCGTGCCGTTGTCTCAAGAAGAGCCGACTAACATCACCCAAAATGATGCCGATGATCGGCATCCGTCGTGGTCGCCCGATGGCCAATATATGGCCATTGCCTCAGATCGGAATTCGCGAGGTAGCCTCGAAATTTTTGTGATTAACATTTCTGGGCAAATTACCCCACCCGATGCTTTTGGGCGCACGCCTTTTTCTGGCGAGTGCCAATTGACCGATGCAGCAGGCGATAGTTTCTCGCCAGCATGGTCACCCAATGCCCAACAAATAGCCTTTATCACTACCCGTGAAGGTGATAATGACTTGTATATTATGCAAGCTGACGGCACGAACGAGCGCATCTTGTCGGTTCCTGACAACATTGTAGATTGGCAAGAGCGCAATCCGGCATGGTCACCAGATGGTAGCTGGATTTTGGTTTCATCTAATCGCCTGCCAGTGGTCGGCGAAACCGGTATCAATGCGACCTATAAGTTGTGGCTAACTACGCCGCGTGGCGATATATGGCGACAACTTACTGAGGGCGACTCGAATGAGATCGGTGGCGTATGGTTTGCTGTTTTGCCCGAATTCCGCCCAGATGTCTCTAATTTTTCCTATACATGTGTTGGCTAAGAGAGGACGAAAACCACACCAATGAGCAATACGCCCGAAAACACTAGCGTCATTGAAACGCTGCTAAAAGAAGGAATCGCTGCTGCCCGTTTGGGAGAGCGTGAAATTGCCCGCGACCGCCTTCATAAGGTTATTGAACTAGATCGCAATAACGAAAAGGCATGGTTTTGGCTGGCCGCTGTGGTCGAAACCATTGCCGAGCGTCGTCAATGCCTAGAGAGTGTGTTGCTGATTAATCCCAATAATCAGCGGGCACAAACCCTGCTAGAACAAATTGAGCAGGCAACCCAACTGGCTGGTAGCCAAGTGGCCTCGCGCAGCCGTGGGGCCATGGCCACTATCGCAGTTGCAGGAGCTGTGTTAATTGGGGCTGTGTTTTTCTTGGCGTTGTCGTTATTGGGTGGCGACGATAATGGCGACACCACCGATCCCACCAGCGTAACCGATGCAAACATTGCCGCCGTTGTCGAAGACGCAACCAGCCAACCCGTTGCCCCACCCACCGCGACCGAGACCCCAGCCGTTGTAGCGACGGCGACCATCACCTTTACCCCACGACCAACCCTTCCACCCTTAGCAACCAGCACCAGCACACCGACGCTCGCGCCAGCTAATACTGCTTTACCCATTGTGCCTGCTGAGGGAATTGAAGGGCGCTTGTTGGTAACATCGGGACGCTTCTTTTTCAGTGCGCCTGATTACCAGCAGATTTTTCTTGTTCCAGTGAACAATGTTGAGCAACGGGTACAAGTTGCTCCTGATATTGTGCGGGCCCAGATGATGAGTGCTAATCCAAATGCCGATAGATTTGTGACCGAACAATTTAATAGTGGCCAAAACAATGTTACCCTACAACTAATCAATTTTAATGGCACAAACTCAATTAGCCTCAACCGCTATTGGGATCGGCCGGCATTAAGCGAACAACGGACACCACGTTGGTCGCCGGTGGCTGCCGAAATTGTGTTTGTGGCTAAAACGGGCTTCGACCGCCAAAACAATCTCTACATTGTAGATGTATCGGGCGATTTGAATGCTCCACCACCCGAAGTTGATCCGGATGATCCGGAAGCTACATTACCACCACCCGCCATTATGCAACTAACCAACACCGAAGATGTTGATGAAACATGGCCGGCGTGGTCGCCCGATGGTCAGCGCGTGGTCTATGTAGCAGATACTGCTCTAACGGGCTTTGATAGTATAGATTTACGCATTATAGATGTGGCAACCCGCGATATTTATGCGCTTACAACCGATGGGCTGGGTGTCATCGAGTCCATGCCCAACTGGGGCGGCCCCGATGGTAATCAAATTGTGTATAGTGTCATCAATCCAGATGGCACATCGGATATATGGATTGTGGATGCATCGTTGGCAGTTTTATTAGAAGAGGGACCCAGCGAGCCTGAAACGCCGCCCACTGAAGAAGCTGTTGAGCCAAGCGATGACCCGGTTGAAGTTGTACCGCCCGACGAAACTTCTGAAGAAACGCCGACACCCACACCCACCGCTACCCTTACACCCACGCCCACGCCCACGCCTACAGCTACCCCTACCGAAGTACCTGTTGATGTAAGTGTGGTATCGGGCAGTTTATTGATTGACTTGGGCCCTCAAGATATTATGCCGATTTGGTCACCCGATGGTCGTTATATCGTGTTCTCATCAAATAAAGCCAACGATGCTAACGATTTTGATGTGTATGTTTATGACTTTGAGACGGGGAACGTGTTTTTAATTTTAGAACAACCCGAGAGCCGAGAAGTGGCTTTTGATTGGTTTGAATAATGCCCGATGCAAACACACTTAGCACTCGCCAACGTGAGCAATTTATCAAGTTGTGTCAAGCGGCACGGGCCGCTCTCGAAAAAGGGCAGCATCAAGAAGCCCATCTTTATTTTCGATATGCGGCCCAAATTCATCCTTATAGCACCACCGTCTGGCTGGGCTTAGCCAAGTTGTCTACAACTGTCGAAGACAAACGCATTGCCCTAGAAAACATCCTTGCTATCAACTCCCATCATGCAGAAGCGCAGCAGCTTCTAGCCGAGCTATAAGGGTTTTAGACGATGAATAGCGAAGAAATCTTAGACTTTACACTTCAACTGAGCAGCCGCACCATTCAGCTACGCCAACATCTACAAGCCGAAGAGTATCACTTGCGGCGCTTGGGGGTGGGTTTGCCCCTAAATAGCCTTAACAAGCTGCAAACCATTCAAGAAGAGTTGCATGGGTTAGGCGAACGCATCCAAAACCAGAAAACCGAATTGTTACAACTTCGGACATTGGGCAGCACCACCGAATGGATCAACTCTAGCCTTGACCTTGACCAAGTGTTAAACCAAACCATGGATCAGGTGCTATACATTACGGGGGCCGAGCGCGGCTATGTTGTGCTAAAAAACCCCGAAACGGGTAACATAGAAACCCGCGTGGCGCGTAGTATGCCCGATAGCAGCGGCCACCACGATGAAACCTTCATAATTAGCCAGACTATCGTAGAGCGCACCTTGCAACAGGGCGAAACTATCATTACTACTAACGCCCGCGAAGACAGCCGTTTTATGGCCCAAGAGAGTATCATCGGCTATGCGCTACGCAGCATTATTTGTGTGCCGCTGACTTCACGAGATCGGGTGATTGGCGCAGTCTATTGCGATAATCGCTTTAAGGATGGTCTTTTTGGCAAGCGCGAGCAACGCTTGTTGGCGGGGTTTGCCAATCAAGCCGCTATTGCCATTGATAACGCGCAATTGTTTGAGCAACTGAAGGCGGCCCTTGAAGAAATTACCGAAATTAAGGTGTTGCTGGACAATATTTTGGCCTCTATCTTAAGCGGCGTTATCACCACCGATGCCAATGGCCTCATTTTGACATGTAATGCTGCTGCCGAACGTATCTTTAACTATCCGGCTAATGTGGCTATTCATCAACCTATTGGCGATATACTCGCGCCGATTTACGAAGAAATTGAGCCCGCCCTAAGCCGTGCCCGCGCCGATGGAACAATTGCCACCATTGAAACAGATGTCACACTTGATGAGCGCGGCTTGCTGAACCTAAAGCTCAAAGTTAGCCCGCTAAAAGATGAGGTCAATCGCATACAAGGTATTGCACTGGTGATTGATGACCTAACCGAGCTAAAAAAGCGCGACGAAACATTAGCGGCTGTGCGGCGCTATTTGCCACCCGCAATGGTAGATAATATCCAAAGTATTCAACAGTTGGGGTTTGGTGGCAAATATGGCATTATCACCACCATGTTTGTCGAGGTACGTTCCTTCGAGAGCTTTCCTAAAGATATTTCCCCTCGCGAACTTATGGAGCTTTTAAATATTTATCATACACTTGGCTCAGAGGCGATTCATACCCACGCCGGGCTGATTGATAAATATATGGGTAACGAAATTATGAGCATTTTTAACACCCAACTAAACCCTTCAGAGCAACATGCGTGGGATGCAGTGCAAGCGGCTTTGCGCATGGCCGCCGACTTTCGGACTATGGGCACATTTGGCAAAATCGCCCAGCTACAATCGGCAACACCCTATTATCGCATTGGGGTGCACACAGGGCCGGCCGTATTAGGTAATGTAGGCAGCAC
>CAZLPC010000206.1:0-6049 GCA_964561305.1 uncultured Anaerolineae bacterium | reverse complement strand
TTCGATTGCAACGGTTTCTTATGTTCTGAATGGAACCAAGCGGGTTTCAGAAGAGGTAGAGCAACGTGTGTTAGAAGCCGCCAGACACCTAAACTATCGCGCCAACTCATCGGCCCGCAATCTACGGCGCAACGAAACGCTAACAATTGGCTATGAATTACCGCATCCCCAAAAAGGAGATGTCTCATCGCTGATGCTACGTTTTGCGTATGGTATTTCATTAGAGGCCTCTAACTGTGGCTATCACATTATCACGTTTGCTGTACCCGAAGGTGAAGCGCCCACCGCCCACTATCAACACCTTATTCGTACTGACAGGGTGGATGGCTTTATCGTAACCGATACCAATTGGTATGATGAGCGTATCGAGTTCTTGCTTAATGAAAATATGCCATTTGTGAGCTTTGGACGCACCACAACCAACCGCGACTATCACTATGTAGATGTAGATGGTTTTGATGGCATTCAGCAAGTGGTTCAGCATTTGTTTCGCAAAGGGCATAACGAACATATTGCGTTTATCGCATGGCCAGAAAATTCGTTTAGTGGCGATGATCGCTTTAATGGTTACGTCGAGACGTTGGCCCAAGCTGGCATCTCGTTTGATACCCAGCTAGTGCGCCGAGCCAAAAACACAGTTGAAGCGGGCTTTCAGGCGGCTGCCGAACTACTTAACATTCAGCCACGCCCTTCAGCAATTGTGTGTGTTAGTGATGTGATTGCAATTGGCGCTATACGCTGTGCCCAAGAGCAACAATTGTCTGTGGGGCGCGACATTGCAATTTCGGGCTTCGATGATTTGGTATTGGCCCAGTTTATTAGTCCCGCACTAACGACTTTGGCGCAGCCTATTGAACAAGTGGAGCGCGAGGTGATTCGGCTTCTGATTCGGCAGCTTGAAGGGCAACCTGATGCCGATCATCAACTATTGATACGACCACAACTGGTTATTCGAGAAAGCACTTGAATGAGAAGGAATGATTTAGTATGAACCCCGAAGATCGGTCTTGGATTGTTCAAGAAAAATATTTTCAACCCCAGCAACAACATTACTATGAGACCATTTTGACCATTGGCAATGGCTATTTAGGAACCCGTGCCACCTTTGAAGAAGGCTATCCTGATGAATTGGCCTCGACTTTGGTACATGGTGTTTTTAATCATCATAGCGATGACCTTGTGCCCGACCTTGCCAACGTGCCGTCGTGGTTCGACATGGACATTGTAATTGAGGGAACGCGGTTTCAACTAAACCACGGCAAACTGTTGGGGTATCATCGCCAACTTGATCTACGGAATGGCGTGTTGTGGCGTGGGGTGTTGTGGCAAAGCCCTACTGGTAAAGTCTTTCGTATTCATAGCCAACGTTTTGCCAGCATGGATAATCCCAATTTACTGGTTCAGCACATTCATATCAAAGCGCTTTCTGATATTGAAAGTTGCACAATAGACATGCTCATTCAACCCGATAAGGCCATGAATATTGCTTATGCCGAAGGTGGCCCCAAAATGGTGTCGCATTGGGACAAACAGGCGTTTAGCAGTGAAGGTGGGCGCGTTGGTTGGTCAGCAATTACGAATCAAAGTGGCTATCAAGTTGCCCTGCTACAAGATTTTCAGATTGAGGGTAATGGTTATACAGCCACTCCATTCACCACCTCAAACAGAGTTGGTGCAAGCCTGCAACGCAACGGTCAGTCCGAATTTGCACTAGCCACGGGCGAAGAAATTATCATCACGCGCCTAACCGCCATTGCTACCAGCCGCGACACTGATGATTTAGCCGAATTTAGTTCAACGATATTGAATCAACAAAATGGCAAAACTTATGCTGATTTGTTGGAAGAAAACGAGCGCGTGTGGGCCGATCTGTGGGCTGATTTTGACATTGAAATCGAAGGCGACGAGTTTGCACAATTGGCCATTCGCTTTGTGGCTTTTCATCTGCTGATTACCGCGTCGCCCACCGATGAGCATGTGAGCATAGGGGCCAAGACGCTTTCTGGTCCGGGCTATAAGGGCCATGTTTTTTGGGACACCGAGCTATTTATGTTGCCACCTTTCACGCTCTCGCGTCCAGCAATTGCCCGCAATCTGCTGATGTATCGTTATCATAATTTGGCGGGTGCGCGCCACAAAGCCGCCGAAGCGGGCTATAAGGGCGCAATGTTTCCATGGGAAAGCACCGATACAGGCGAAGAAACCACCCCGCGCTGGACACTGCCCGATGAAAAAGGCAACCGCATCCGCATTTGGACAGGGGATCATGAGCAACATATCTCCTCTGATATTGCTTTTTCTATCTGGCACTATTGGCAATGGACGGGCGACGATACCTTCTTGTGCAATTATGGAGCCGAAATTTTCCTTGATACAGCCGTGTTTTGGGCCAGCCGTGTCGAGTGGAACCCCACCGATAATCGGTACGAACTCAATATGCAAATTGGGCCCGATGAATTTCACGAGAATATCAACAATTCGGTCTATACCAATTCGTTGGTGGTGTGGCACTTGCGCCATGCCAAAAAAGTACTAGATTGGTTGGGCAATTATGAGTCAGCCCAATACGATTATCTTTGCCAAACATTGGGCATTGATGACGACTTGATTGCTAAGTGGCAACACATTGCTGAGAACATGTATATTCCGCGCCACCAGCAGTTAGATGTTTACGAGCAATTTAATGGCTATTTTGATCTCAATTATGTAGATGTTGAAGCCTATACACCGCGCACCAAAAGCCTAGATGTCATTTTGGGCCACGAAAAAACCGTCGCTTCTCAGGTAATTAAACAAGCCGATGTGGTGATGTTGATAGCTTTGCTGGGGGAGGAGCTTGGCAACCGCGATGAATTGCTGCGGAATTGGCATATTTATGTGCCACGCACAGCCCACGACTCGTCGCTTAGTTCGGCTATTCATGCATGGGTTGCTGCCCAATTGGGCTTAGAAGAAGAAGCCTACGACTTGTGGATTAAGTCGGCAGGCATTGACTTAGACAATACTAAAGGCAATGTGCGCGATGGAATGCACGCGGCGGCCTGTGGAGGGTTGCGACAAGCCATTATTTTCGGATTTGCAGGTCTACATTTAGATGAAAACCGTCCCGAAGGGTGGGCCCTGCGGCCACGGCTGCCACAATGGTGGAAGTCGGTAAAATTTAGCTTCTATTACAGGGGTAAAAAACACACTGTAATGGTCGAATAGTAGTTTTGGTTTTCTCCTTAAAGTTATTGATTGAGCGGCTTAGGACATTGTTCTTAAGTCGTTTTTATTTTTGATCGCCATAGGATTTTAGGCTCGTTTGTAATACTCTTGTGGGTGGGGCCGAATTAATCCTGAGACCTAAACAACACTCAAGAGAGGATGTGCTATGAGAGGTTTTATCACTTTACTGATCTTGGTTATGTTACAGGGAGTTCTTGTTGTACCACTTGTTACCGCCGATGACACTACATTCATTGTCACCGCGCCATCGGGCCGCTATTCAATTGAGTTGCCCAATGAAAATTGGCAAGTGGGCTCATTGCCCAACACCCTAGAGGTGAGGTTGATTGGTGAGGCTTTGCATGTGACCGATGGTGAAAACGCAGTCACTATCAAAGCACACCCTAGCACTGCATTTGTACAAGAACAGCATATTCCCAGCCAGTTTCTGAGCGTATATTATCGAATTGAAAATGCTACAACTGATGTAGATATAGAGGGGCGAGATCGAGCTTTTGGTGATATGCCAGAGGGTAGCTATGTTATTGCTGTTGATGCGCGGCCATTGGTGTATGGCATTGAATTGCATGGCCCCGACACCGCTACCTTACAACAAATCGCCGATAGTTTTACAGTCTATGACACATTTGACACAAGTATCTCACGCGAACCCCTTAGCTTATTAGATGGCGCTGTACAAGTTCCATTACAAATGGGGTGGCTTAGTGCCTACTGGGACGGCGTTTTATCGTCGAATTCTCTCAGTGCCGTCGAGGGAGACATAACCAGCTTGCCGCATAGCTATGTGATTTTGCCTGAAGTGAACGAAGATACCATTCGTCGGGTGATATTTGGGCGTGAAAACGAGCCCCTGAACACACCCATGATTGAGATCATCAGCTATCCCTATGACTATTTGTTTGGCCCAACATACACCGACCCTATTGGCCAGCCAGAACGCATGGCGCGTTATGCCGAACAAATTGCGATAGCCAATGCTGCGCCTAAAGATGGCTTTTGGCTGAACGAAAGCCGAGACAGCGTGCCTTATATTTGGGCAGATATGGAGCAGTTTTATGGCGAAAACCAAGTGGGCCGCTTGATTATGCTAGACATTGCACAGCATTTTGTGTTCATTTCAATTGTCGCGCCTGCCGAAAGCTATGCACCATCTTTAACAGACTTTATCGTAAACAATCTGGAACTGAACCCGTATCAAAATACTCATATTGGTGTGCAAGTAGGCCAAGAAGCGCCCGACTTTGAAGTGACACTGTTGGATGGCCAAGAGATTTTGCTCTCAGAGCTGCGCGGCAAAACCGTATTGCTAAACTTCTGGTTTGTCAATTGCCGGCCTTGTCGTGAAGAGATGCCTATTTTTAACGAAGTGGCTGAGTTGCGTGATGATGTCGTCATTTTGGCGGTAGATTACCGCGATAGTGTTGCCGAAATTCAGCCCTTTGTAGACGAGTTGGGCCTTACCTTCCCGATTGGGCTTGATCCAAATGGTAGTTTAAGTGCGTTGTATCGCGTGATATTCTATCCCACCACCTACATCATTAACCCCGAAGGTGTGATTACGGCTGTACCACAATTTCATGAACTTGTCACAGTTGATAAGGTGTTGGCTGTGTTGGATCGTTAGCCAATCCATTAGCATCATTTTTGAGTCAGTTGGGTAACAACTGGCTTTTTATTTTTCTTGTAAGGGGCTAAATACTAAAATTATGTCGAAAAAATACAATACGCAGCACCTGATGGCCTCTATGATTAACGCTATCAGATGATTATGAAATGGATGGTTCATGCAATGCAACACTACATCTGTCTAACCTGCGGAACACAATATCCCGCTACAGAAAATCTACCGAGTGCTTGTTTAATTTGCCAAGATGAACGCCAATACATCGGCCACAATGGACAATTGTGGACAACCCTAGCCGAGCTTCAAAGACAACATCAGAATGTTTTTATAGAAGAAGAACCGAGCCTGATTGGTATTGTAACCGAGCCGCGCTTCGCGATTGGACAACGGGCCTTGCTGGTGCAACACCCCGACGGCAATATTTTATGGGACTGCATTTCTTTAATTGATGAGGCTACCATTGCCAAAGTACAGGCGTTGGGGGGTATCAGCAAAATAGCCATTTCTCATCCACATTATTATTCTACGATGATTGAGTGGAGCAAGGTGTTTAATGCGCCCATTTATATTCATGACGATGAACGGCAATGGGTGGTTCGTCAAGATGATGCAATTCAATTTTGGCAGGGCGAAACACTGTCATTGCGTGATGGCCTAACATTGATCCGGTGTGGTGGGCATTATGACGGATCGCAGGTGCTGCATTGGGCCGCAGGTGCAGGCGGTAAAGGTGTTCTGCTGGTAGGCGATACGTTGGTCGTGGTGGATGATCGCCGTTATGTCACCTTTATGTATAGTTATGCCAACATGATCCCGCTTTCTGGTAGCAAAATTCAGAAGATTATGGCGGCGCTTGCACCATTTGACTATGACCGTATCTATAGCTTTCGGATGGGTCTAGTAGTCAAAGAAAATGCCAAGCAAGGGGTACAATTTTCAGCAGAACGTTATCTTACTGCCATTAAGGATTAAGTGTCATTAGGCGGGGTGTAAAAAACGTAGGATCATCGGCGTGGGTGATAAAGGAGTGATAAAGTTCAAGGTCAAAGTAACTTGGCGGCGTTATCAAAATAGTTTAAAGCTACAATGGTGTTTTAAGATTAAGAAGCGATATCGGTGGAAGAAGGTTGTTTAATTGTCAATTTTAGTGATAGATGTTGGTAGTTCGTCGGTGCGGGCGGTGTTGTTTGATGAGGA
>CAZLPC010000205.1:1561-6050 GCA_964561305.1 uncultured Anaerolineae bacterium | reverse complement strand
TCGGGACCGATGTCTTCTATCGGACGCGGGCCACTGTAGGTCATAGATGCCAAAATGCGCCCCGCCAAGCGATCATAATCGAGTCCGATAAATTGCGCGATAGCAATAGCCACCATGCCGCCGCCCAAGTCCACTGCTGCCACTTGCTGCGTGGCGGGTGCGTCGTCCGTGGGCAACACCACGCCCCACACGGCCCGATACGCGCCAAATTGATCGGGCTGAAGATCGCTGGCCATCGGATACGCCGCCTGCAAAACCGCCGCCAAATCAAAGTCTAGGGCGGCGGGGTCTGCGCCATAGTCGGCGGCCGGGGCCCATGCAATCGTCAATTGATACTGGTTATCGTCGGCCAGCCGTCCGCGCAGTGCCGAACGGGTGTTGGCCACCAGCACGCGGCCTTGTTCGGGCGGCCCGTCGCCTTCCACCAGCCACCCCCCCGGATAGGACAAGCGCACCGCCCCATCTGCACGGTTATAGTTGTTCAGCAACACCAACTCGCCTACGATGGCTTGGTCGGGGGCGGGGGTGGGTTGTGGCAGTGGGGTCGGAGTGCCAAAAACAACTTCAATAGACGGTGATGGAGTTGCAGCATCACCACATGCCGCCAAAAAAACAGCAAGAATGATCCCTGTTCGCCAAAATAAGCGCATTAAAAACTCCTTAAGAACAAAACTGTCTTAATCTCAGTATCAAGTCTATTCTACAAGATCATCATGGGTTCATTGAGAGGCCATTCCGTAGATGCCACACCCCACAGCTATCTCGCAATTCAGTCGCCCAATTTGGCGACCCTACGATGGCGCGGCCATGCGGTTTGTAGGGTGCGCCATACATGAAGATTGAAAAGTAGGCGGCGTAACATCCTTCGGAGGGGACGGATACAGCCGACCCGCTTCTACAATACATAACACGTTTATTTTTTCGATCTTTATATACCCCACCCGATGGTTGTTGATTTGCCCATTATTTAAGGAACGCGGTGCGGCTCAAAAACCCGATAGTCCCAATCCCTATTTCCTATTTCCTTTCAATAGATCAGTTGGGATAGACGCTGAATGTGTTGGGCGATTGGGCTACGGACGGGTGCAGCGCAGCGCGGGTGCTGCTATAATGCAACCAGACATCTGCAAAACGATGAGGAATCGTCAATGAGTATGAAACCACCCAACACACCACCCGATGCAACCCAACCCTTTGGCCAACTGAACAGCCCTCAGCCCGCGCCCCCCAGTTCCTCACGTAGTGTGGCGGTGGCGGGAGTGCTGGCGGCGTTTGCACTGGTGGCGCTGGTGATGTTGGGGATTGGTTATGTGGCCGGACGTGCCGCTAACACCTCCAACAACACCCAAGCTGCACCGATTGTGATGCAGCCCCCCAACGCCGACGCAGCCCGCCAAACCGAGGCCGCCAGCTATACCAATTTGGTCACACAAAACGCGCTGTTCTCAGAGCAAGTGGGCGCGGCCCAACGCAACTTTGCCACTGCCGATGCCCGCCTGCGCGAGTTAGGGCCGGCCCTCGATGCCGCCGCTGCCACTATCAGCGCCCATGCCGCCGAGGCTACCACGCCACCCACCGACATCGCCAGTACCGCCGCTACTACGAGCACCAATATAGCCGGCCCAATCGTGACGCTAGCCGTTAGCGCCAACACACCCATTCAAGGCTTGTTGCCCGGCGAAACCACCATCGCCACAACGGCCAACACCCCCTATCGTTTTCGGGTGCAAATTAGCCCGTTCACTGTTGCCGACACCCTGCCCAACTGTGGACGCATTGAAGGCAGCATTAGCCCCGCCCTGACCGACAGCAACGAAGATTTCCGCGTAGAATGGCGACACACCACCCGCGCCGAATCCACCACTGTTTGGACACGCGGCGGCGCAAATGGGCCCGGCCGCTTCAGCATTGCGGTGCCCCCCAATTTGGCAAATGGCGTGTTTTTGATCGAGGTTTACAACGACAACGGTGTGGCTGTGGCCCCGGTGGCCACCGTGCGCTTTCCTGCCGATTGCACTGGCTATCGGTTACAATTGACCTATACCGAAACAACCGACTAATGCCGAAGGACAACCGCATGAGCGACCAAACCGAATTGCAAGCCCTGATCCAACGTCTGCGCAGCAAACACACCCTCACCATCCGCGAAGCCCTGACCGAAGCACGCCAACGCGGCTGGTTGCAAGACGGTACGCTAGACGGGGCGCTCATTTATGGGGCCAAGTGGCAAAACGCCGAACTGGTGGGGGCCAAGCTGCGCCATGCCACCCTTAGCGGCGTGGTGCTACAAAGCGCCACCCTGACCGGCACTGATTTTTCGGGGGCCGAAATGATTGATAGCGACTGGCGCGGGGCCACCGCCCAACGGGTGAAAATGGTGGGGGTAGATGCCATTGCCGCCAAACTAAGCGCCGTAGACTTTACCGATGCCGACCTAAGCGGGGTCACGTTGGGCAACGCCACCCTCAGCTTCACGCGCTTTCATCACACCACCCTGCGCGAAGTAGATTTTAATTGCGCCATCTTCGACAACACCATTTTTAACGACTGCGACCTCTCGACGGCCCGCAACCTCAGCACCGTGCGTCACTTTGGCCCCAGCGCCTTCGACATTCAGACCCTATTGCGCTCGGTGGGCGTAGAGGATGCGTTTTGGCGGGCGGCGGGCCTGCCCGAAAGCCTGATCCAGCAGTTGCCCTTGCTGCGTACCCAGCCCGACCCCTACTATAACGCCTATATCAGCTATAGCTATCCGGATCGGTTTTTTGCCTATCAGTTACAAACCGAGTTGCGCGGCATGGGCGTGCGCTGTTGGCTGCACGAGCACCAACTGGCCCAAAACGTAGACTTTTATAAGACCACCAAGCTGGGCGTGCGCCTCCAAGACCGCGTGATCATGCTGGCCAGCCATCATGCGCTGCAAAGCTGGTGGATCGCGGACGAGCTAACAACGGCGGTGGGCAAGGCCCTCTTGTTGCCCGCCAATCAAACCCCGCTGTTGACGCTAGACCTAGATGGCGCTGTGGGCCATGACGACACCGACCCCACCTTGCGCCAACGCATTAGCGACTATCCCATCCACGACTTCAGCACCATCACCGATACCCATAGCTTTAGGGTGGCGTTGGGGCCGGTGTTGGCGGCCCTACAACGCACCACGGCCTAGGGTTGGCTTTATAACCTTGGCTTATAACAGTTGCAGCGCCAATTGTGCAATACGCGGATGATGGCTGAACATAGCGTTAATTTGCTCGGCCTTCAGCAAGCGGTCGTCGCGCTGGGCCAGTGCTTGCCAGCTAGCGCGAGCCTCGCGCCGCCGCCCCGCCCCAAAATCGGCAATAATCAGCCCCATCTCGGCAATGGGGTTGTCGGGTTGATGTTTTTTTAGCTCTTCAAACACTTTGCGGGCTTCTTGGTGGGCCCCCGCCAAAAAATAAAGATCGGCCAAATTTAAGTAGTAGGCCGCTTGCGTTGGCTCTAGCTTAATGGCTTGCAAAAAGTCTTGCAGTGCGCCACGGTCGCCTTGTTGTTGGCTAATTTTGGCCCGCACATTATAGGCCGGCGCATAGTTTGGCTCAATCGCCAACATCGAAGTCACGTCGGCCAGTGCCGTCGAAATATCGCCGTGTTGGTGGCGCAGAGTGGCGCGTTGCGTCAGGGCCGCCAAATAGGTGTCGCGCAACATCAACACCATGTCTTGGTTGCGCTCGCTCTCGGTTTGTTGGGCTGCGGCGGCTTTGGCTTGCCGAAAAGCGGTCTCTAATAGGGGGACGGCGCGTTCTAAATCGGCGAGAGCTTGGCGGCGCTTGCCCGTCAACAGATATAGCTCGGCCCGCTGGCGCAGATACTCGGCGCGGGGGGCCCGCTGGATCGCGCTCGACAAGTCTTGAATGGCGTTTTCTAGCTGATCGGTGGCCAGATAGGATACATAGCGAGCGTGATAGGCTTCGGCGCTGGTGGGGTCGTGGGCCAGCGCTTGCGTGAAGTCCTCAATTGCGCCCAAATGATCCCCGCTTTGCCGCTTCAGTGCGCCGCGCTCAAGATACAACGCCGCCCCATCGGGGGCCAGCTCAATCGCTTTATCATAGTCCGCGAGTGCGTCGTGATCTTTATCGGCCAAGTGCAGCCACATCGCCCGTTGCTGATAGGCTTCGGCGTTTTTAGGCTGAAGCACCAACGCCGCCGATGCAATATGCGCAGCTTCGTCATAGTTGCCTTGTTGGGCCGCGCTCATCGCTTGTTCTAATAATTGTTGGGCCCGCCGATTCCGAAACCAATTGACCATCATCAACCCCTTTCAATAAATCTCTGTGCAAGTGCCTTGTATAATACCCCAAATCATAAGCACGCCGCGCCCCAAAATCAACGCCACTTTTTGGAGGCTGTGGGCCGGGCTTAAGGCGCACTCAACACCTCACCCGTCGTCGCTCTGTGATAACGGCGAATCCGATAGCACCCGCCACCAGCACGCCCTGCAATATGAGTGCGC
>CAZLPC010000205.1:1022-1551 GCA_964561305.1 uncultured Anaerolineae bacterium | reverse complement strand
TGAACACGACACTGATTACCCTCAACGCTCCCGTTTGTAACATCATTGTGCTCGTTTCGGTCACCTGCGCGACAAGCGAGGTACGACAATCGCGACGATTGCCATCACGATAAGTAATGGGCGATTGACGGATGCAGGCGATCCACGATCGACGAACGCTAGAAACTGACGAACATCTGCAACATGACGCTCACGACCACGAACTTGATAGAAAAGTTGCGTATACATTTGTGAATACCCGCGAAAATCTTCAATGAGTTTGCCATCACCAAGCTCATGGACTATAAATTGTGGAGTCCGCTGACTCGGGCTAAATACTGGATAAGTGTTGAGCGAATACTGCCACATCTGCTGTTGCTCAAGTTTGTCGCTGGGTGGTCCCACTGTATCCCATCTGAACCGGCCTTGGTCAATCGTAAAGCTATCCTCTGCCAAAGGTGCTGCGCCTACCAGTTGTAACGGTTGCCTATCGGTTCCATAAGGACGGTTGGCGTTGTAGATGAAGATGTAGCCCGTCAATCCGTCTGAG
>CAZLPC010000205.1:0-1012 GCA_964561305.1 uncultured Anaerolineae bacterium | reverse complement strand
CTCTTGATACAATAAAACATTACCCTGTCCAATATGACCGATAATATTAAGCCGACCGGGATAGCGCGCTTCCCATTCGGTATATTGCATAGTAGAAAACCCGGTGATGATGGTCTCAACGTCGGTGTACCGGATATCTAGGATATCGGAATCGGCATGTATGAAGCCGCCGTCAGCATAATAGTCATTCGGAAGGGTATACGTCGGATGGTGGTTTAAACCAGCCACGTGCCATGTCTCAAAAGATTGGGCAGTTGGAAAGTTTGGTGCATTGAAGGATAACGGCACAGGTTGAGAATCCGGTGGATAGGCAGTCAGTTCACGTGAATGATGATTGAGTTTATAGTACTGATTCGCCCAGTTATCCATCAATAAATGTTCGGCATCGACCCAGCCACTCACTCTTAACTGTATCAGGTCGGACAATACCCAGCGGGCCCGAAACGTCACCGCATCAACCAGTAAGACGCGCTCCACGCTCCCATCATAACCGAAGTGTTGACGTGCCGTAATGTAAAAGTAACGACCGTCCGCCGACCATTGGGCCTCCTCGGCTTCAAGCATTGCCCTCTCATAAACGGGGCTGCTTAGGCTAGAAATGCGGTTTGCTGTTTGTTGATCGAAATCCAGCAGATAAAAAGTGACGGATGCAGTCCATCGAATGCCATACTTGTCATCAAGTACATCCTCGTCAATGCGCAAAACCGCTTGGCGACGATTCGGTGCAAGGGCCAAGTAGCGTACATAGCTCTCTGAAATCACCAGCCTCCGTGGTGGGTTGCCCTGGTCCCAAAACCTTGGCTTAACACCCAGTCGAAGCAGTCTAACTTCTTTACCCGATTCGGGATCCAACATGATAACGTCCAACTCACGCTGCGCAATATCATTGCGAGTTACCACCAGCCCCGTTTGGGTTGGCTGGGCTTGGTATGTGACAGGATTGGTGACTAGCAGTGTGGTCATCAGGACCAGCGCCCATATAATTGAAAGTCCCTTCATAATGAATCGCTCT
>CAZLPC010000204.1:0-6072 GCA_964561305.1 uncultured Anaerolineae bacterium | reverse complement strand
TGCTGCCCAAGGCAAGGTTAAAGTGGGCGACCGCGTGGTTTTCGATAGCGAAACCATTGAACTGAGCGAAACGGTTGTGCGCGGCAAAGCTTTTGATGATCGCGCAGGGTGCGCCGAACTGATCGAAGTCATAAAAGGTGAGCCATTTCCCTTTGATGTATTGGTGGCTTTTACTGTGCAAGAAGAAGTGGGTTTGCGCGGTGCAGCAGTCTTGGGCGAGGCGCTACGGCCCGATGCTGCCATTATCCTAGAATGTACGGCTTGCCACGAAGTACCCCAACCCCCCAACCAAGCTGACCAAACCACCGTTACCAAAATGGGACACGGGCCCGTCATCAACTACATGGACAGAACATCTATCGCGCATTTGGGTCTGCGCCGCCATTTCACCCAAACCGCCGAGGCCAACGGCATTCCCCATCAATTCCGGTCGCCACAATTCGCGGGTGGAACTGACGCGGGCGCGATTCATAAGTCTATACATGGCATCCCATCGCAGACCATTTCGCTGCCGGGGCGCTATCTGCACACCCCCCACATTATGATGAGCATGGAAGACTTCAGCAATGGTGTCAAACTGATTCGGACAGCTTTGCAGACTCTTACACCAGACGTATTGGAGACGAAGTAATGAGATCGTTGATTAAAAAATTAGTAGAAGCATGGGGGCCATCTGGTTTCGAGCATCAGGTGCGGGCCATTATTGAAGATGAAGTGCGCGATTTATGTGAAGACATGCGCGTAGACAGTCTTGGCAACTTAATTTGTCGGGTGGGGGAAAAAACCGATACCAATTATCGCATTATGATCGCGGCCCACATGGACGAAATTGGGCTAATGGTGTCGCATGTTGATCGAGATGGTTATCTGCGTTTTTCGAATATTGGTGGGGTGTTTCCGATTAATTTAAATGGTAGCCGTGTGAAGTTTGAGAACGGCACAATTGGCGTAATCAGTTGTGAAAATCCTCTTCGCGTGGGCAGCAACTTACCCAAATTAGACGAATTTTTCATTGATGTAAGCGCCACCACAGTAGACGGCGTAAATCAAAATGCCGCCATAAAAGTGGGGGATCCGGCTATATTTTGGCAAACCTATGATGAAAACGGCGACCGTGTTATTGCCAAAAGCCTAGATGACCGCATTGGCTGTGTGGTAGCGATTGAGGCCATGCGCCAATTAAAAGCAAGTGGTACACCCCATGAAGTCTATTTTGTTTTTACGACCCAAGAAGAGGTGGGCGTGCGCGGTGCTCAGGTTTCGGCCTATGGAATTGATCCAGAAATTGGCATTGCGCTAGATGTTACCAGCACTGGCGACACTGCCAATGCCGAACCGATGTCTGTGAAGGTGGGGCATGGGGCAGCTATCAAGATCAAAGATTGGCTGGTAGTGGTATCGCCCGAAATGCGCGATTGGATGATTGACACCGCCGAAAAACACAACATTCCGCATCAGCTAGAGGTGTTGTTAGGAGGCTCGACCGATGCGGCTGCTATTCAAATAGTGCGAAGTGGTGTAAATGCTGGCTGTATCAGCATCCCAACACGCTACATTCATACCCCTAGTGAAATGCTAGACATCAATGATGTACAAGCCTGTACCGACTTGTTGGTACAGCTATTGGCCAACCCTATTCCTGACACCTTTCGGAATCGGTAAATACTTGCTGTATTCAGCTAACTATATAGGTTAGCAGATGAAACAATCTGCTAGCCTCTTTTTATCTCACTACTAAAGAAAGGATGTGTTATGCACGTTTATTTGGTGCGCCATGGCCAAAGCTATGTTAACTTGCCCGACTGGAACGACTATGATTGGGACAAACCTCTAACCGACTTAGGTGAGCGCCAAGCGGCGGCAGCGGCTAAGTGGCTAAAAGAGAACGTGGATGCTCGTATGTTGTACTCTAGTACGTTGGTTCGTACTCATCAAACTGCCGACTATGTGAGTGAGGCGATGGGCCTCGACATTCTATTTGATCATCGCATCCGCGAGATTGGAACCAACGCCCCCGATGGAGCACCACTGAAGACTAGCGAAGAAACGCGCTATATTGAAGGGGTTTGGGGCACACAGCAACCCTATGATCCGGTAACAGGTAAAGGCGAAAATTGGATGCAATTTCGCTCGCGGGTGGGGTCGTTTATTGAGTCCTTGATTCGGATGTTTAGCGATCATGTGCCGCGCAATGCCGAAAAGCGTGCCGAGCAGAGCATTATCGTTGTGTGTCATGGCGGTGTGATCGAGGCATTTTTTGAATATGCGTTTGAAAAAGGCCCGTGGAGCGTAATCTCGGTGATGACCCATAATACTGGCATCTCTCACTTCGAGTATCGCCCATCACGTAACCGACCTGCATGGCGGCTTCACTATCATAATCGTGTCGAGCATTTGCCCGCTAACCTAAAAACTGAATAGATAGCATCTACTCTAGCCACACTTCAACCCGTTCGCCGCTATCAAGTTCTTCTAGCTCATAGAGCTTGCCGAACTCGCCGTTTTCGATGGCTGCGCGTAACTGCTCGATGTCAATCTCTGCGTCGGACGGGATGAAGCGGGCCCCCATTTTTAGACCAATATTGACCAAGCCCATGGGGATATTGACACTTACTTTGTTCCGTCCGGTCTCCATATCCGTAATGCGTACACGCAATTGGCGCGGCTGGCGGGTGCGCGATGGGGGTTTTGGGGCAGATTGATTGAGGGCACTTAATAGCCGATTGGCTTCTTCGGCTGTAATTTTTCCTTCTGATAATAATTGCAAAATCCGAATGCGCTCTTCTGACGTGGGCATGATCTTCCTCTATATGATTCACTATTCCACCATGATAGTGGCAATTGTCCAAAAATCGTTATCGTGGTCACTGATTTGTAGTCGTTGACCATTGGCTTGTAAATATAACCCAACCCGAAGTGTATAAGGCCCGCTTGGAGCGGTTTCAGGCAGGGTTAGGGTATAGCTATCGTCCACATATTCACCCACTGCCCACAGCGCAATCGGATAGCTGTTTTGGCGTGGCTGCATATCGCTCTGGGCTTGGTTCACGCCTTCAAAATCAGTAAGATGAACGAAGACGGTTAGTGGCAAATCAGTGATTGCCAGTGATTGCCAATAAAGGGTTAGATGCAGTGTATCACCACGTTGAAGGGTTGTTGCAGAAAGATCATACCCTACCAACTGCACCAGCGCGTTAAAACTCACCAATTGTTCAACAAGTGGCGTTGGTGGCTCAAATGTCCGATTGAGATTAGTAACCTGAACAGTTCCTAATTCTACGCGCTGATCGCCTACCTTCAGCCACAGCCGATAGCGCCCACCTACCACATCAGTGGGCAACCGCCACCGATGCCGATCCAATATCCATTCGCCCGCTTGCCATGCAGTAAATGGATAGCGATTCATCACCGGAGCGCCCTCCCACCATATATACTCTGCTTCATCTTCGTCACTAGCGACGAGTTGTAGGGTGGGTGTGGTGGGTGTGGTGCTGGCTTGCCAATATAAATCGAGGCCAATCGGTTCGCCGGGGCGCAGGTTGTCGGGCAACACACTATGCCCCAATAACTGCACAGCGCCAAAATGAGTTTGTCGGGGCACAGGTATCGCCAAAAATGGATCGCTATCAAAATCAGTGGGTCGCATAACTGTTAGTGTACCGACATCATTCCAAATCCCTGCAAAACGCCCTTGCTCGTCTATGCGTCCCGCATACTGATCAGCACTGCGCCCCACCCATGCCACGCGCACCCGATACGCATCAGGGGGTGTAGCAGGGGGAATAGTAAAGGTTACACTTTGGATCATCGTTGCGCCCGCGTGCCAAAAATTGGTGCGTGCCGAGTATGGCTCAATGCGATCTAACACGTCGCCTTCGGGCGTTTCTAACTGAAAAAGCGGCGTAAAGTCAGGATAGGGCGGCGCACCGAGAATATCCCATTGGGTCAGCAAGGTTACCTGTTCGCCACTCATTGCCGTTTCTTGCACTGCGCCGCGCAACCGCAACCATCCGCCAATATTCTCTGAACTGCGCTCTGAAGTTGGCGGGACTAAGGGTGGATTTCCGCCATATTCAAAGACCGTAAAAGCCAACCGGCCATCAGCGTTATAATGCTGTACACCTTCACCAAAATATGCAGCATACTCGGCAAAAATAGGCGAAAGCGGCGCATTAGGGATGTCTACAAAATATGCCTTTCGTCCCATAGGTGGAAAATAAAAGCGGTCGCCTAATAAATAGGTGATATTGTCGCCCGGAATATCATATATTTGTAGCGAGGGGTGATCGTAGTGCAGCGATGTGATGTAAATGAGGGTGTCTTGGGTAATATGGTCTTCTAGCCATGCGCCGGCGGCTACCATGTCGCCATCGGTCAGATAGAACAACTCATCATTGCTAGCCCAACGCTGATAGCGTACCCCAACGCTAATCCCCATTACGATAAAAATTAACCCCACAACAATGAAGCGAGATGTTTGCCAATAAGGTTTCCGAATGCGATCTAGCCATAGCGCCACTTGCTCCATACCCAATGCGGGCAAGAAGAAAATAAGCGGAATCATGCCGATGGAGCGCATGTGACTAGGCGGCAATCCACCCACTGCCAAAACGCTCGGAAACAACATCAGCGGCGCACATAAAATAAGCAGATAGCTGGCGCGGTTTAACGGACAGCGCTCTTTTAACAGCCATAGGCCACAGGTTGCCAAGCCGATCAAAAATAGTAACCCACTCAAGGGATCAAAATAGGGTGCGGGCGCAGCATTGTAGCGGATGTAGGGGTCGCCTTCAACAAAGAACATCTTGGCGTGCAGCCACACACTTTCTAAATAAGTGGGTGCTTCGGCATCGCCACCCAGTTGGCTTAGGCGGTCATTAAATACATCGGGATTTTGGGCATAATAATTAAGGATAGGCCCAGCAGCCAATAGCAAAAATCCGCCCACGATCACGCCTTGCTGAAGGCGAAATTGCCATTTGTCACGCTGGCTGATAATGTAGGCTAGCACAAAAATCGCCATCCATACGGGCCACAAGCGCGATGCCATATAGGTATACAATGCTGCGCCGCCAGCCATGCCAGCCAAAGGTAGCCATAGTGTATGTTTAGGTTGGCGCAAGCCCCGCACCAACAGCCACAAACTAAGGGCTTGCATCAAAGGGAGTGTAACGGCGCGAAAACTTTGGCGGGCAATATAAATTTGAGGAAAAGAGACCGCCATAAAACCCGCCGCGAAGACCCCCAGCACTACCCCGCGGCGCTTCCCAAACATTGCTTGGCCAATGCCAATGGTAAGTGCCACTGTGAGGATGTTTGAGAAAGCGCTGACTAGCCTCATCGTAAAGATATGATTGCCTAGCCCCAAAACGCCCAGCGCACCTAAATAATGATATAGCACCTCGCGCCCATTAAAGGCCGCGTAAACAGGAAAAGGCCGTGCCCCATCATAGGCAATTTGCCGAGCGAGGATCAAATTAACGGCTTCATCATAATGAAAGCCCGGCGGATAAATGCTGATTGTCCACAATCGCAAAAAAATCGCGATGCCTAGCACCACCACAATACTTACCCATTTTAGGCGTTGATATAGATGGCTCATTCTGGACACCAGCGCATGTGTAACAACTGCCGTTTGGGTTCAAAACGAAGGTGATGCAACAAATGGTCTAGACGGTCATCATTGGTAGGATGTTCTAGGACAAGGCCACGCCGATAGTCGGCTACTTGGCGCATGGCAAAGGTAATCATGTCGCGGGCCAGTTCGCGCTCGGCCTCAGGGTGCAATAATAGATCCATATAACGCTGACGTACCCCGAATGTATTTCGCATCGAAAGGGCTGCCAACAGTTGATTGTGATCGTGTGGATGGTGTACCACCCAGTGTTCATAGCTTTCGATACCCACTAGCGCCCAAAATAATTGACCGGCCGTTTTTTTGAAGGTTTGGGGGCGTGTGGGGCGCAACCAACCAACACCGCCCTCGGCATTTGGGCGCACCTGTTGGGCTAGTTGATAGTGGGCTTGCCATTCGTGCCCACTGCGGCGCTTTATATCGGGCGCATGGGCGCG